>DYIC01000001.1:7308-51294 GCA_020723845.1 Hydrogenophaga sp. | reverse complement strand
TTGCGCTCGCCCTGCAGTTCCCACAGCGGATGGGGCATGCCGATGTTGTGGAACACGACGTTGTTCCAGCCCGTGGGGCGGTTGGGGTCACGGTAGTACCCGCGCAGCAGGGTATAGAGGTAGTCGCTGCCGCTGTAGCTCATTTGTGCCGCGCGCGAGCGCGCCACCAGCGACAGATCCGGCGGCTGGGCGCCGAACCATGCCTTGGCCTGCTTGGGATCGATGGTCGCGATCATCAAGTCCCCCACCTTGTCGGTGGTGAACATCAGGTTTTCCTTGATCTGCTTTTCGGTCAACCCCAGCTCGGTCAGGCGGTTGTAGCGCACGAACGACGCCGAGTGGCAGTTCAGGCAGTAGTTGACGAAGATCTTGGCGCCGTTTTGCAGCGCCGCCTGATCGGTGGTCAGGCGGGGGGCCTTGTCCATCGGGAAATTCGTCCCCGCCGCCAGGGCTGCGGTGGCCCCGCCCAGCATCGCACCCAAGGCCACCAGGCCGGTGGCAATCCATCGTTTCATGGAAATCGACTCCTGTGTGTCTGTCAATGGGCCTGGAAATTGACGCGGGCCGGAACGGGCTTGAACTCACCCAAGCGGCTCCACCACGGCATGAGCAGGAAGAACGCGAAGTAAAACAGCGTACCCACTTGCGAGACGCGCTCGCCGATCGGCGACGGCGGCAACACACCCAGGTAGCCCAGGATCAGAAAGTTGATGACGAACAGGCCGTACAGATACTTGTTCCAGCTCGGCCGGTAGCGGATCGACTTGACCGGGGCCTTGTCCAGCCAAGGCAGGAAGAACAGGATGATGACCGCACCCCCCATGACGACCACGCCCCAGAACTTGGCGTCGATGGTCAGCATGAGCGCCGACAGCACCACGGCGCCACCGAGTAGGCCCGCTTTGCCGACCATGCCCATGGGCGACTTGAGCGCGGCCAGCACGGCGCCGATGAGCACCACCGCCACCAAGACCACCATCATCTCGGACGTCGTGGCGCGCAGCATCGAGTAAAACGGCGTGAAGTACCACACTGGCGCGATGTGCGGCGGCGTCACCATCGGGTCGGCCGGGATGAAGTTGTTGTACTCCAAGAAGTAGCCGCCGAGCTCGGGCGCGAAGAACACGATCGCCGAGAACACGATCAGGAACACGGACACGCCCAGAATGTCGTGCACGGTGTAGTACGGATGGAACGGGATGCCATCCAGCGGCTTGCCGTCGGGGCCCTTCGTGGCCTTGATCTCGATGCCATCGGGGTTGTTGGAGCCCACCTCGTGCAGCGCGATGATGTGCGCCACCACCAGCCCCAGCAGCACCAGCGGCACGGCGATGACGTGGAAGCTGAAGAAGCGGTTGAGCGTCGCGTCGCTGACGACGAAGTCACCACGAATGAGGATGGCCAGATCGGGACCGATGAAGGGGATCGCGGAGAACAGGTTCACGATCACCTGCGCGCCCCAGTACGACATCTGACCCCAGGGCAGCAGGTAGCCCATGAAGGCCTCGGCCATCAGCACCAGGAAGATCGCGCACCCGAAGATCCACACCAGCTCGCGCGGCTTGCGGTACGAACCGTAGATGAGACCGCGATACATGTGCAAGTACACCACGACGAAGAACGCCGAGGCGCCGGTGGAGTGCATGTAGCGGATCAACCAGCCCCAGGGCACGTCGCGCATGATGTACTCGACCGAGGCGAACGCCACGGGCACGCCGGCAGCGTTGAGCGACGCGTCCGGTTTGTAGTGCATGACGAGGAAGATGCCGGTGACGATCTGGATAACCAGCACCAGCAGCGCCAGCGACCCGAAGAAATACCAGAAGTTGAAATTCTTGGGCGCGTAGTACTCCGCCAGATGCTCCTTGTAGAGCTTGGACAACGGAAAGCGGTTGTCGATCCAGGTCAGGAGCTGCTCGCCGCGGGACGCGTTGGGTGGGGCTTCCTTGAACTCGGCCATGGTGGTTCCCTCATGCGTGGAGACGGTGCGAAGGCGATGAATCAGGCCTTGGGCGGGTCTTCGCCGATCAGCACCACCGTGTCAGAGACATAGTAATGCGGCGGCACTTCGAGGTTGTCGGGCGCCGGTTTGTTCTTGAACACGCGCCCGGCCAGGTCGAACGTGGAGCCGTGGCAGGGGCACAAGAAGCCGCCTTGCCAGTCGTCGGGCAGCGACGGTTGCGCACCGGGCTGCAGCTTGTCGATGGGCGAGCAGCCCAGGTGCGAACAGATACCCACCGCAATAAGGTATTCCGGCTTGATGGAGCGGTGACGGTTCTTGGCGTAAGGCGGCGTGGGGTACGCCTTACGGTCGGAGTTGGGGTCGGCCAGTTGATCCTCCACCTTTTCCAGCGAGGCCAACATCTCTGGCGTGCGGCGCATGATCCACACCGGTTTGCCGCGCCATTCGACGACGATTTTTTCGCCCGGTTGCAGCTTGGAGACGTCCACCTCGACCGAGGCACCGGCGGCCTTGGCCCGCTCGGAAGGCGCGAAGGACGCAACGAAGGGAACCGCGGCGGCGGCCACGCCTGCGCCGCCCACAGCGCACGACGTGATCAGCCAAGTCCGGCGTTCTGGATCTGGGGTGGCTTCGCTCATGGGAGACTCTCTGGTAAAACGGGATGCGATGGACGGACTCTTGGCAGCATGGACGCCACGCCGCGTATAAACCATTTGGCATTGTAAGGGATCGCCACGGGGGCAAACCTTGACGAGACGCAAACAACCCCGTTGGCCTATGCCACTTCGCGCTGGCCCGCGCGCATCGCCCAAGCCGCCTCCAACGCCGCGATCAGGCTGGACGGATCGGCCCGGCCCCGCCCGGCGAGGTCGAACGCGGTACCGTGGTCGGGGCTGGTGCGCACGAACGGCAGCCCGAGCGTGGTGTTCACGCCGCGCTCCAGGCCCAGGTATTTGACCGGGATCAGGCCTTGGTCGTGGTACATGGCCACGACGACGTCGAACTCCCCGCGGCGCGCGCGCATGAACACCGTGTCCGGTGGGTGCGGGCCGCTGACCGCCCAGCCCGCTGCCTGAGCGCGCGCGATGGCCGGTGCGATGTGCTCGATCTCCTCGCGGCCGAACAAACCCCCTTCCCCCGCGTGCGGGTTGAGGCCCGCCACCGCGATGCGGCAGTGCGGCCAGCCCAGCAACCGGGTAAAGTGTTCGTGCGTGATGCGCAGCGTCTCCCACACTGCCGCTTCGGTGACGGCGGCGATGGCGTCGCGCAACGACACGTGAATGCTCACCAGCACCGTGCGCAGCTCGTCGTTGGACAGCATCATGCGCACGGGCAAATCGGCCGGTGCGACGCCACGGTGTTGGGCCGCCAGCGCCTGCAGCAGTTCCGTGTGTCCCGGCGCATCGACCCCAGCGGCCGCCAAGGCCGCTTTGTTCAGCGGCGCCGTCACCACCGCCGCAACTTCGCCGCGCAGCGCGGCCTGCGCCGCCACGATGACGGCGTCGGCCGCGGCACGCCCCGATGCCGCGCTGACCTCGCCGAAGCGGGGCAGGGCCGATAGGCTGACGGCAGGCCACAGCGGCACGCAGCGCGGCGGCGCGCGGTGCGCGTCGGCGGGCCCGTCGAGCACGGCGATGGGCAATGCGCCACCGGTGACTTGCACCGCGCGCCGCATGACCGCTACGTCGCCCACGACCACGCAGCGCGGCGACCACTCGGGGCGGCGGCGAAAGACCTCGGCGACGATCTCCGGGCCGATGCCGGCTGCGTCACCCATGGTGATCGCGAGCGGGAGGGTGCCTGCCACGGGCGGCATCGGGAGCGAGTCGGTCATCAGGCGGGATTGTCGATGTCGATGAAGCGGTGCTCGATGCCGAACTGCGCGGCCACGTGTGCCGCGAGCGCGGGGGCCCCGTAGCGCTCGGTGGCGTGGTGGCCGCAGGCCAAGAATGCCACCCCGCACTCGCGTGCCAAGTGCGCCTGCGGTTCCGAGATTTCACCCGTCAGAAAGGCGTCGGCACCCGCGGCGATGGCAGCCTCGAAATAGCCCTGCGCCCCACCGCTGCACCAGGCCACACGCCGGATCGGCCGCCCATCACCCGGCACGCAGACCACGGCGCGCCCCAGCACCCGCTGCACGTGGTCGGCCAGCGCCTGGGCGTGCGAGCCCTCCCACGCACCCAAAAACCCGAGCTGCTGCTCGCCAAAGCGCTGCCAGCCGCCTTCGTCGGGCACGAAGCCCAGGCGGCGCCCGAGTTGGGCGTTGTTGCCCAGCTCGGCGTGGGCGTCCAACGGCAGGTGGTAGGCGTAGAGGTTGATGTCGTGTACCAGCAACCGCTGCAGGCGCGCTTTCATCCAGCCGGTGACGGTGCCGCGCTGGCCGCGCCAGAACAGCCCGTGGTGCACAACGATGGCATCGGCACCCGCCTCGACCGCGGCCTCGATCAGCGCCAGGCTTGCGGTGACGCCGCTGACCAAGCGGCGGATGCGGGGCTTGCCCTCGACCTGCAGGCCGTTGGGGCCGTAGTCCTGAAAGCGCGTGGGCTCCAGCAGCGCATCGAACGCTGCCAGCAGCTCCTCGCGCGGCGCGCCGTCCGCTGGCGTCAACGCGTCGGTGACCGTGTTTCGATCAGACATGCCCGCATTGTCGCATCGCGGACGGCCCCGGCCCCGGACGGACCGCTGGCGCCACGCTGGGCGTCAGGACTTGCGCGCGGCTTGCTCCGACTCGGCGATCTTGCGCGCGAAGAATCGGTAGAACCACGCCCCCATGACGATCACGAAGGCAATCACCCCGGCGCTCATGAGCCCATAGTCGGTCGAAAAAAGGTCCACAATCGCTTTCATGTTCGGCTCCTGCGTCGTTCGACAAACGCGACCTCCATTGAAGCGGTGCGCGCCCGCCGACGCATTGACCCATATCAACCCCGCTGCAAACAGGGGTATGAAACTTGCCTGCACCGGCCCGAGGAACCCATGAAACGCCACTGGCTGCTCTTTTCGCAAACCGTCACCGTGCTGCTGGCGGTGTGGTTCGTCGTCGCGACGCTCAAGCCGCACTGGCTCGCGCAGCGGCCCTCGCTGGCCAGCGTGGTGCCGGTATTCCAGATCGAAGGCGACCAACGCAGCCCCACCATCGCCAGCGCCAGCCTGAGCGCGGCCGCCCGCGCCGCGGCACCGGCCGTGGTCAGCATCAGCACCAGCAAGGCGGTGCGCCACCCGCACGCGCAGGAGCCGTGGTTTCGCTTCTTTTTTGGCGACCGACCCGAATTCGAGCCACAGACGGGGTTGGGCTCGGGCGTCATCGTCAGCCCAGCGGGCTACATCCTGACCAACAACCACGTGGTCGAAGAGGCCGACGAGATCGTCGTGCAGCTCAGCGACGGTCGGCAAGCGCCGGCGCAGGTCATCGGCACCGATCCCGACACCGACCTGGCCATTCTGCGCATCGCGCTGGACGATCTGCCCGTGATCGTGCTGGGGCGCTCGGAGTTGCTGGAAGTGGGCGACCGGGTGTTGGCGATCGGTAACCCGTTCGGCGTCGGACAGACCGTGACGGCGGGCATCGTCAGCGCACTGGGCCGCAGCCAACTCGGCATCAACACGTTCGAGAACTTCATCCAGACCGATGCCGCCATCAACCCGGGCAACTCAGGCGGCGCGTTGGTCGATGCCGAGGGGCATTTGGTGGGCATCAACACCGCGATCTACTCGCGCTCGGGCGGCTCGATGGGTATCGGGTTCGCCATCCCGATCGCCACCGCGCGCGAGGTGATGGAAGCGATCGTGCGTGATGGCGCGGTCACGCGCGGCTGGATCGGTGTGGAGCCGCAAGAGCTGACCCCAGAACTGGCCGACCACCTGGGCCTGCCAGGCGCGCAGGGCGTGGTGGTGGCGGGCGTGCTGCAAGACGGGCCGGCGGCGCAAGCCGGCATCCGCCCCGGCGACGTCATCAGCCGCGTAGGCGACACGCCCGTGCGCGACGTTGCCGGCCTGCTGGCGGCGGTGGCGGCACGCCAACCGGGAGTGGCCACCGAGGTCGAGGTGCAGCGGCGCGATGGCCGCCGCACGCTGACGGTGATTCCGGCGCGCCGTCCGCCCCCTTCTGCCCGCTAGCGACTGTCTGCAGCGGCGGACTCGTCCTCGGCGGGCTTGGTTTTGACGAACCAGCGCGCTCCCCAGATGCCGAGCTCGTAGAGCAGGCACATGGGGACGGCCAGGGCCAGCTGCGAGATCACGTCCGGCGGCGTGACGATGGCGGCGATCACGAACGCGATGACGATGAAATAGCCCCGAAACGCCTTCAACTTGTCGATGGTGACCATGTCGAAGCGCACCATCAGCATCACCACCACCGGCACCTGAAAGGCCAGGCCGAACGCCAGGTACAGCGACAGAATGGCCTCGACGTAGGAGGCGATGTCGGGTGTGGCGTTGACGCTGGCGGGCGTGAAGCCCTGGATGAAGGCAAACATCTTGTCGAGCACGAAAAACTGCACGAACGCGATGCCGAGATAGGCCAACGCGCTACCGCTGATGATGAGCGGCAGGGCAAAGCGCTTTTCGTGGCTATACAGCCCCGGGGCGACGAAGGCCCAGATCTGATAGATGACCCACGGCAGCGCCAGCAGCAGGCCCGCCATCATCAGCACCTTCAGGGGCACGAAAAACGGCGTGAACACCCCCACCGCGATCAGCTTGGCGTCCGGTGGCATGTGGGCACGGATGGGCACGGCGATCAGATCGATCAGGCCGCTGGGGCCGGGCCAGATGGCCAGCAGCGCCATCGCCACCCCCACGCCATAGAGGGCATAGAGAATTCGGTCGCGCAATTCCATCAGGTGCGCGACGAAGGGCTGCTCGGTGCCGGCAAGCTCGTCGGCGGGCTCTTTGGAATCGGCCATGGCTCAGCGCGGGGGAATCTTGGGGCGGTAACGCGCCACCCGGGCCGCACCGGACAACGCCCGCGTGCGAACACCGGCACGAGCCTTGTACCACTGGGGGACGGCCTGGCGCTTGAGGCGGAAGTTTTTCTTCGGCCGGCGGTATTGGGGATAGACGGGGCTGCCGATCGAGGACGAGTCGGCCAACGAATCCGATGACGACGTGCCACCCAGCCCGGCGGTCACCTCGGCCCAGTCGCGCTCGAAGTCGCTGGCGGTGGCGCTGACTTGCGACTCCACCTCGCGCGCGGTCTTCTCGACCGTCTCCTTCATGCGCTTGAGCTCTTCGAGCTCGATGGTGCGGTTGACTTCGGCCTTGACGTCGGCGACGTAGCGCTGCGCCTTGCCCAGCAGCGCACCCACCGTGCGGGCCACGCGCGGCAGCTTCTCGGGGCCGATGACGACGAGCGCCACGACACCGATGAGGGCGAGCTTGGAGATGCCGAGGTCGATCATGCGGGAGTGGCCGCGATCACGACTTGGTCTTGGCGTCGACGTCGATGGTGGTCTTCTCGGCCGCCTTGTCCTGGCCGACCTGTGCCGTGGCGGTGGCGGCCGCGTCGGGGGCCGAACCCCCATCCTTCAGGCCATCCTTGAAACCCTTGACGGCGCTGCCGAGATCCGAGCCGATGTTCTTGAGCTTCTTGGTGCCAAACACCAGCACCACGATCAGCAGCACGACCAGCCAGTGCCAAATGGAAAAACTGCCCATGGTTCACTCCAATGACGGGGCTTGCGCCCCATAATGCCTTCGATCCGGTGCGGCCTCCGGGGGTTCACCGCACCGCCAATAGCGCCTGCCGTGATTGTGCCCGAAAGCGCGGCCGTGCGACGAAGACCGGCGGGGCTCACCCCTTGCGCCAGGGCCTCGGCCCGCCGATGACGTGCACATGCAGGTGATGCACCTCTTGCCCGCCGTGCTCGCCGGTGTTGCACACGATGCGAAACCCCCCTTTTGGATACGGCTCGCAGCCCTGCTCCAGCGCCAAGCGCGGGGCCAGCACCATCAGGCGGCCCATGAGGCGCTCGTGCTCGGGCGTGAGCTGCGCCATCGACGGGATGTGCGCCTTGGGCACGATGAGAAAGTGCACCGGCGCCCAAGGGTGGATGTCGTGAAAGGCGGTCAGCTCGTCGTCCTCGTACACCTTGCGGCTGGGGATCTGGCCGGTGACGATCTTGCAAAAGATGCAGTTCGGGTCGTGCGACATGGTCGGTGACATCGTAAGGATGCGGGCGCCTCAAACGGGCATGGGCTTGCGGTCGTTCCAGTACAACAGGCCCTTGACGAGCCGGTACAGCGACCAGATGGCCGCCGCGATCAAAATGACCGCTCCCACGCCGATGAACAGGGTGATGAAGCCGAGCACCGCCCACAACAGGCTCCACCAGAAGGTGCGGATCTGCCAGGTGAAGTGACTCTCGTAGAGGGTGCCGACGACGTCCTCGCGCTTGACGTAGTTGATGATGATGCCGATGAGCGCGGTGACCGCCAAAAACCACGACGCGGCATACAGCAGATACACCGCCAGCGTCAGGCGGCGCAGGCTCTCGAGCTGCTGCGGCGTCGTGGCACGAACGTCGATGATGCGGGGATCATCCATGGGCCGCTCCGGGGTGGGCCGCCTCGCGCTCGCGCGCCTTGCGCAGCGCTTTTTCGTCCAGGCCCGACAAACCCTCGCGGCGCGCGAGTTCGGCCACCACGTCGGCGGGCCCGAGGCCGAAGTGCGCCAGCACGATCAGGCTGTGGAACCACAGGTCGGCCACCTCGCCCACGAGCGCCTGGGCGCTGCCGGCGCCATGCTGCAGGTCCTTGGCGGCCATCACCACTTCGCCCGCTTCTTCCGTGATTTTTTTCAGAAAGGCGTCTGGCCCCTGGTGCAGCAGGCGCGCGACATAGCTGCGCTGCGGGTCGCCGCCAGCGGCGGGCTTGCGGCTGTCGATGACAGCGGCCAGGCGCAGCAGGGTGTCCAGCGGCGGGGCGGTGTCGGTCATGGCCATTCAGCGGTAGATGGTCTCAGGGTCTTTGAGCACGGGGTCGACCGCCTGCCACGCACCCTGCGCCGTATCCAGCCGCTGATAAAAGCAGCTGTGCCGCCCCGTGTGGCAGGCGATGCCCGGGGTGTGGCCGGTTTGCGTGACTTTGAGCAGCACGACGTCGTGGTCACAATCCAAGCGAATCTCGTGCACGCGTTGCACGTGCCCGGACTCCTCGCCTTTGTACCAAAGCCGGCCGCGCGAGCGGCTGTAGTAGACCGCGCGGCCCAGCTCGGCGGTCTTTTGCAGCGCCTCGCGGTTCATCCACGCCACCATCAGCACGTCACCGCTGTCGCGCTCTTGCGCGACCACCGGCACCAGCCCTTGCGCATCCCAGCGCACGTCGTCCAGCCACGTCGTCATGGGTCTAGCGTAGCACGTCCGTCAAGGGGATGGCGGCGGCGTCAGCGCCGCACCGGGATGCCCGCTTCGGCCATGCGCTGCTTGGCCTGGGCGATCGTGTAGGTGCCGTAATGGAAAATGCTGGCCGCAAGCACCGCGTCCGCGCCGCCCTGCTGGATGCCCTCGACCAGGTGCTCCAGGGTGCCGACGCCGCCAGAGGCGATCACAGGGATGTCCACCGCGTCGCTGACGGCACGGGTGAGCGCCAGGTCGAAGCCCGCTTGCGTGCCGTCGCGGTCCATGCTGGTGAGCAGGATTTCGCCCGCGCCCAGAGTGGCCATCTGGCGCGCCCAGGCCACGGCGTCCAGCCCGACGTTTTTGCGGCCGCCGTGCGAATACACGTCCCACCCGGGACCGATGGGCTGGCCGTCGGGGCCGGGCCGCGCCTCATCGGCGGGAGTGCGGCGCTTGGCGTCGATGGCCACCACGATGCACTGCGATCCGTACTTGCCCGAGGCGTCACGGATGACCTGGGGGTTGGCGATGGCCGCGGAATTGAAGCTGACCTTGTCCGCCCCGGCGTTGAGCAGGCGGCGCACATCCTCCACCGTGCGCACGCCACCGCCCACCGTCAGCGGGATGAACACCTGCGAGGCCACCGCTTCGATGATGGGCAGGATCAGGTCGCGCCCGTCGCTGGTGGCGGTGATATCCAGAAATGTGAGTTCGTCGGCGCCTTGGTCGTTGTAGCGCGCGGCGATCTCGACCGGGTCGCCGGCGTCGCGCAGTTGCACGAAGTTGACGCCCTTGACGACACGGCCACCCGTGACGTCCAGACAGGGGATGATGCGCTTGGCCAGCATGGCGTCGGGGCGGCCGTCAGGCGCCCAGTTCGTCGACCAGCCGCACCGCGGCGGCAAAGTCCAGCTCGCCGCTGTAGATGGCGCGGCCGCAGATCACGCCCTCCACGCCCTCGGACTCAACCTCGCACAGTCGGCGGATGTCGTCCAGCCCCGACAGGCCGCCCGAGGCGATGACCGGGATGGACAGCGCCTGCGCCAGCCGCACGGTGGCTTCGACGTTGATGCCGGTGAGCATGCCGTCGCGGCCGATATCGGTGTAGACGATGGCCTCGACGCCGTAGTCCTCGAACTTGCGCGCCAGATCGACGACCTCGTGGCCGGTGAGCTTGCTCCAGCCGTCGGTGGCCACCTTGCCGTCCCGCGCGTCGAGCCCGACGATGATGTGTCCGCCGAAGGCGCTGCAGGCATCCTGCAAAAAGCCGGGATTCTTGACGGCGGCGGTACCGATGATGACGTAGCGCAGGCCGGCGTCCAAGTAGCGCTCGATGGTGTCGAGGTCGCGGATGCCACCGCCCAGCTGCACGTCGATGTCGTCGCCGACTTCGCGCAAGATGCTGCGCACGGCGGCTTCGTTGCGGGGCTTGCCCGCGAAGGCGCCGTTCAAGTCCACCAAGTGCAAGCGGGTGGCGCCCTGCTCGACCCAGTGGCGCGCCATGGCGGCGGGGTCGTCGCTAAAGATGGTGGACTGCTCCATGTCGCCTTGCTTGAGGCGCACGCACTGGCCGTCTTTCAGGTCGATGGCGGGGATCAGCAGCATGGCTTTCGGGCGGGGTTGAGGGTTCAGGGATTCCAGTGCAGGAAATTGCGGTACAGGGCCAGCCCTTGGGCGGCGCTCTTTTCTGGGTGGAACTGGGTAGCGAACAGGTTGTCGCGCGCGATGGCGCTGGCAAAGCGCACGCCATACTCGGTCACGCCCACCGCGTGGGCGGGATGCGCCGGGTGCGCATGGTAGCTGTGCACGAAGTAGAAGTAGCTGCCGTCCGGGATGCCCGCCCACAGCGGATGGGCCGGTGGCTGCTCGCTCGCGCCATGCTCGAAGCCGTACCAGACACGGTTCCAGCCCATCTGCGGCACTTTGTAGCGGCTGCCGTCGGGCTGGCGCTGGCCCTGCAGGCGAAAACGCACCACCTCGCCCGCGATCAAGCCCAGGCCGGGGGTGTCGCCTTCCTCGGAATGGTCGAGCAGCATTTGCATGCCGACGCACACACCGAACAGCGGTTTGGTGGCCGCCGCGTGCAGCACCGCCTCGCGCAGGCCGCTGCGCTCGAGCTCGGCCATGCAATCGGGCATGGCCCCTTGCCCGGGCAACACCACGCGGTGGGCGTCGCGCACCACCTGCGGGCTGGCCGTCACGACGACGTCGACCCGATCGCTGGCCCGCGCCGCGTGCATGACCGCCTGCGCCACCGAGCGCAGGTTGCCCATGCCGTAATCGACGACCGCGACCGTCTCGCGCCTGATCGGGGTATACATCGTGCTCGTGGAAGCTGCGTTCGCCTCGTGACCGGTGACGGTGGCGCTCACAAACTGCCCTTGGTCGAGGGCACGGCGTCCCCCAGGCGGGCATCGCGCTCCAGCGCGGCGCGCAGCGCGCGCGCAAACGCCTTGAAGATCGTCTCGCACTGGTGGTGTGCGTTGACGCCCTTGAGGTTGTCGATGTGCAGCGTCACGCCCGCGTGGTTGACGAAGCCCTGGAAAAATTCGGTCACGAGCTGGGTGTCGAACTGCCCGATCATGCCGGCGGTGAAGCGCACGTCCATGTGCAGCCCAGGCCGGCCAGAAAAGTCCACCACCACGCGCGACAGGGCTTCGTCCAACGGCACGTAGGCGTGCCCATAGCGGCGGATGCCGCGCTTGTCACCAACCGCGCGCGCCAGCGCCTGCCCGAGGGTAATGCCGACATCCTCCACCGTGTGGTGGCCGTCGATGTGCAGGTCGCCGCGGCACTCGATTTCCAGATCGATCAGCCCGTGGCGGGCGATCTGATCCAGCATGTGATCGAAAAACCCGATGCCGGTGTCGAGCCGGGCCTGCCCCGTGCCGTCGAGGTCGACGCGCACGCGGATACGGGTTTCGGCCGTGACGCGCTGCACCTCCGCGGTGCGCGGGGTGACGCTGGGAGCGGGTAAGGTAGTCATAGCGAGGGAGGCAGCGCCGCCAGCAGCGCGTCGTTTTCGGCGGGGGTGCCGACGGTCAGCCGCAGGCAGTTGGCCAGCAACGGGTGCATTGTAGAAACATTCTTGACCAAGACGCCACGCGCGCGCAAGCCTGCAAAGGCACGCGCGGCGTCGGGCACGCGCACCAGAATCATGTTCGCCTCGCTGGGATAGGGCCGCACGCCCGGCAGCGCGGCCAGTGCCCCTTGCAGGCGTTCGCGCTCGGCGCGGATGGTGGCCGCCTGCGCGGCGTACACGTCGGCGTGCTCCAGCGCAAACAGCGCGCACTCGGCGTTGAGGGCGCTCACGTTGTAGGGCGGCCGCACTTTGTCGATTTGGGCGATGAGGGGCGCCGCGCCGATCAGGTAGCCCAGCCGAGCGCCCGCCAGCCCGAATTTGGACAGGGTGCGCATGACGAGCACGTGCGCGTGCGCGTCGGGGTCAGCGCGCCATTCGTCCAGCCAGGTGTGGCTGGCAAAGGGTTGGTACGCCTCGTCCACCACCACCAGGCCGCCTGCCGCGCCGACGGCGGTGATGACGCGCCGCATCACCGCCGGATCCCAGCGGTTGGCGGTGGGGTTGTTGGGATACGCCAAATAGGTGATTGCCGGCCGCACGCGCGCGATCGCCTCGACCATGGCCGCCTCGTCAAGCGCGAAGTCGGGTGTGAGCGGCACGCCGTGGAAGGCCAGGCCCTGTAGCTGCGCGCTCATGGCGTACATGACGAAGCCGGGCACCGGCGCCACGATGGCGGCCCCGGGCCGATCGCACGCCAGGGCCAACAAGGCGATCAATTCGTCCGAGCCATTGCCCAGCATGAGCGCCGCACCCGCGGGCAGGTCGACGTGCGCGGCCAGCGCGCGCTTGAGGTCGTCGATGCGCGGCCCCGGATAACGGTGCACGGGCACGCGGCCCAGGCGCTCACCGAGTGCGCGCTGCAGCGGCTCGGACAGCGCGAAGGGGTTTTCCATCGCGTCCAGCTTGATGAGGCCCACGGCATCCTGGATCGCGTAGGCGTGCATGCCCTGCACGTCGTCTCGGATGCGCTGCAGGGCGGCGTCGAGCCGCGCGCTCATGCATCGCCCTCCGAGCACAGGCGCAGCTCGGCCGCGCGCGCGTGCGCAGTCAAGCCTTCGCCATGCGCCAGCACCGCCGCGATGCGGCCCAGCGTCTGCGCGCCGTCGGCACTGACTTCGATGAGGCTCGTGCGCTTCTGGAAGTCGTACACCCCGAGCGGGCTGGAAAAACGCGCCGTGCCGCTGGTGGGCAGCACGTGGTTGGGGCCGGCGCAGTAGTCGCCCAAGCTCTCGCTGGTGTAGGCACCCAGAAAGATCGCGCCCGCGTGCCGCAATAGCGGCTCCCAGCGCTGCGGCTCGCGGCTGGCGATCTCCAGGTGCTCCGGGGCAATGCGGTTGCTGATTGCGCACGCCTCGGCCATGTCGCGCGTGCGAATGAGCGCGCCACGGCCGTTGAGGCTCTTGGCGATGATGTCGGCGCGCGGCATGGTGGGCAACAGGCGGTCGATGGCTGCCTGCACCGCGTCCAGATAGGCCCCATCCGGACACAGCAGGATGGACTGCGCCAGCTCATCGTGCTCGGCTTGGCTGAACAGGTCCATCGCCACCCAATCGGGTGGTGTGGTGCCGTCCGCCAGCACCAGGATTTCGCTAGGCCCCGCGATCATATCGATGCCCACGGTACCAAAAACGTGCTTCTTGGCGCTGGCCACGTAGGCGTTACCCGGGCCGGTGATTTTGTCCACTTTCGGGATGGTGGCGGTGCCATAGGCCAGCGCCGCCACCGCCTGCGCCCCCCCGACGGTGAATGCGCGGCTGACGCCCGCCACGTGCGCCGCGGCCAGCACCAGCGGGTTGCGCTCGCCGCGCGGCGTGGGCACGACCATGACGATCTCCGGCACGCCCGCGACGTGGGCCGGTATCGCGTTCATGAGCACGCTCGACGGGTAGGCCGCCTTGCCACCCGGCACGTAAATGCCGACGCGGTCCAGCGGCGTGACCTTCTGCCCCAGCCGCGTGCCGTCGGCCTCGCGAATCTCCCACGAGCGGCCGCACGCGTCGAGCTGCGCCTCGTGGTAGCGGCGAATGCGCGCGGCCGCCTGTTGCAGGGCGTCGCGCTGCGCGGCAGGCAGGCGATCGAAGGCCTGGCGCAGGACGGGCGCGCCCAACTCCAACTCGGCCACGCTGGCCGCCTCGAGCGCGTCGAAGCGACGCGTGACCTCGAGCACCGCCGCATCACCGCGTGTGCGCACGTCGGCCAGAATTTGCGCGACGCGCGCTTCGATGTCCGCGTCGGTCTCGGCCGACCAGTGCAGGCGCGCCGCGAAGCGTGCCTCGAAATCCGCGTCCGTGGTGTCCAGCCGCAGTGGGCGGGCCAAGAGTCGATCTGCCATGGTCATGATTCCATTGTCGCAGAGCGCTGCGCGACCGCTTGCGCAAAGGCTTGCAGCATGGGGCGGATGCGCTCGCGCTTGAGCTTGAGCGCGGTCGGCCGCACCACCAGCTGCGACGAGATGTCCATGATGCGCTCGACCTCGACCAGCCGGTTGGCCTTGAGGGTATTGCCGGTGGAGACCAAGTCGACGATGGCGTCGGCCAGCCCGGTCAGTGGCGCCAGCTCCATGCTGCCATAGAGCTTGATCAAATCCACGTGCACGCCCTTGCTGGCGAAGAACTCGCGCGCGATCGCCACATATTTGGTCGCCACGCGCAGGCGCGCTCCCTGGCGCACTGCGCGCGCGTAGTCGAAATCGGCCGGCACCGCCACGCTCATGCGGCAGCGGGCGATGCCCAGATCGAGCGGCCGGTACAGACCCACCCGGGCCGCGTCGCCCCAGGTGGCCTCGTGCTCGATGAGCGTGTCCATGCCGCACACGCCCAGATCGGCGCCGCCGTGCTCCACGTAGGTGGGCACGTCGGTGGCGCGCACCAGCACCACACGCACCTCGGGCCGGTTGGTGGGCAGGATCAGCTTGCGCGAGGTCTCGGGGTCTTCGAGCACCTCGATGCCCGCCGCACGCAGCAGCGGCAGCGTCTCGTCGAAGATCCGGCCCTTGGACAGGGCCAGGGTCACGGTGTCGGCACTCATGCGATCCTCTCGATGTCGGCGCCCAGCGCACGCAGTTTGCGCTCCATCTGGTCGTAGCCGCGGTCCAGGTGGTAGATGCGGTCGACCACCGTCTCGCCGTCGGCGACCAATCCGGCGATGACCAGACTGGCCGAGGCGCGCAAGTCGGTCGCCATCACGGTCGCGCCCGACAGCCGCCGCCCCCCCTCGACGAACGCGGTGCGCCCGTCGATGCGGATCTGCGCCCCCAGCCGCACCAGCTCCTGCACGTGCATGAAGCGGTTCTCGAAAATGGTCTCGGTGATGGCGCTGGGCCCCTGCGCGATGGCGTTGAGGGCCATGAACTGCGCCTGCATGTCGGTCGGAAAACCCGGATATTCGGTGGTCCGAAAACTCTGCGCCCGCAACGCCGCGCCGCCGGGCGAGCGCACGCGCATACCGTCGGGCTCGGCCTGCACCTGCACGCCGGCGTCGAGCAGTTTGTCGATCACCGCGTCCAAGTGCTCGGCGCGGGCCGCGCGCAGCCACGCCTCGCCCCCGGTGGCCGCCACCGCGCACAAGAACGTCCCCGCTTCGATGCGGTCCGAGACGACCGTGTGCTCGGCACCCGCAAGCGCTGCCACGCCCTCGATACGGATGCGGCTGGTGCCGTGGCCCTCGATGCGCGCGCCCATGGCAATCAGCAGCTGCGCCAGATCGACCACCTCGGGCTCCTGCGCAGCGTTTTCCAGCACGGTTTCGCCCTCGGCAAGCGCCGCAGCCATCATCAGGTTCTCAGTGCCGGTGACAGTAACCATGTCCGTGGTGATGCGCGCGCCACGCAGCCGGCTGCGCCCAGCGGGCAGCCGCGCCACGATGTCACCGTGCTCGACCACGATCTCGGCCCCCATGGCCTGCAAACCCCTGATGTGCTGGTCCACCGGGCGCGAGCCGATCGCGCACCCCCCGGGCAGCGACACGCGCGCCTGGCCGCAGCGTGCCAGCAACGGCCCCAGCACCAGGATCGAGGCGCGCATGGTCTTGACCATCTCGTACGGCGCCACCGGCTGCAGCGCGCCGACAGCGTGCAGCGTCATGCCGCCGCGCTCGCCATGCGTGCGCACCTGCACCCCCATGCCCTCCAACAACGCGCGCATGGTGGCCACGTCGCGCAGCCGCGGCACGTTGCGCAGCGTCACCGGCTGGTCGGTCAACAAGGCGGCGCACAGCTCGGGCAGCGCCGCGTTTTTGGCGCCCGAGATCTCCACCTCGCCGTGCAGCCGCTGGCCGCCCCGGATACTGAGCCGCTCCATCGTCACTCCTGCGCTGTGCGGCGGGCGGCCTGCCACTCGGCAGGTGTGTAGGTCTTCATGGACAGGGCGTGCACCTCGTCGGTGTGCATGCGCTGCCCCAGCGTGGCGTACACCATCTGGTGGCGCTGGATGGCGCGGCACCCCTCGAAGGCGGGCGAGACGACGATGGCCATCCAGTGACGGCCATCACCGCTGACCTCCAGGTGTTCGCACGGCAGTCCGGCCGCAATCAGGGCGCGCAGTTGGTCGGCAGTCATGGTCGGTGCTCTCGTGAGGTCTGGCGCTGCAGCGCCCAGCAAAATCAATGGCGTATCTTGTAGCCGATGCGCAGCAGGTGCAGCGTGAGCGCCGCCACGAGGACGAACGCCGTGCCGACCACCGCCAGGCTCAGCCAAGGTGAGACGTCGCTCACCCCAAAAAAGCCGTAGCGCGCACCGTCGATCATGTAAAAAAACGGGTTGAGGTGGCTGACCGCCTGCCAAAACGGCGGCAGCGAGTGGATGGAGTAGAACACGCCGGACAGAAACGTCATGGGCATGATGAGGAAGTTCTGAAACGCCGCCATCTGGTCGAACTTCTCGGCCCACAGGCCGGCGATCACGCCCAGCGCGCCCAACAGACCCGCCCCCAGCACCGCAAACACCCCGATCCACAGCGGATGGGCAAAACGCAACTCGGCCGCCCATGCCGTGACCAACAACACCCCCGTGCCCACGACCAGCCCGCGCAGCACGGACGAGCCGACGTAGGCGACGAACCAGGCCCAGTGCGACAGCGGTGCCACCAGGATGAAGACCAGGTTGCCCATGATCTTGCTCTGGATGAGGCTGGACGAGCTGTTGGCAAAGGCATTTTGCAGCAGACTCATCATCGCTAGCCCAGGCAGCAAAAACGCGGTGTAGCCCACGCCGTCGTAGACCTGCACGTGCTCTTCGAGCACGTGGCCAAAGATCAGCAGGTACAGCATGGCGGTCACGATGGGCGCGGCCACCGTCTGGAACGCCACTTTCCAGAAGCGCAGCACCTCCTTGCGCAGCAGGGTTTGCCAGCCACTCATGCCGGCGCCTCCGCAGTCGGCTGTACGGCCATGAAATCCAGAAACACATCTTCCAGGTCGGCCTTGTGCACCTCGATGTCTTCCATCACGACGCCCGCTTGGCGCAACGCCGCCAGCGTCTGCTCGACCTCGTAAGCGTCGTGCACCTTGATCTGCTTGATGCGCCCGGTCACGCGCGCGCGCGCCGCCAGCGCCGCCGGCAGCATCTGATCCGTCTTGAAGCGCAACACGTTGGCCGACGCGCGTTTGAGCAAATCCGCCGTGCGCTCCAGGGCGATCACGCGCCCGGCGCGCAGCATCGCGATGCGGCCACACAGCGCCTCGGCCTCTTCCAGGTAGTGCGTGGTCAACAGCACGGTGCTGCCTTCGCGGTTGAGGCGCGAAATGAACGCCCACAGCGTTTGGCGCAGCTCGACGTCCACGCCCGCCGTCGGCTCGTCGAGCACGATGACCGGCGGCCGGTGCACCAACGCCTGCGCCACCATGACCCGCCGCTTCATACCACCGGACAATTGCCGCATGTTGGTGTCGGCCTTGTCGGTCAAGCCCAGCCCGGCCAACAGCTCGTCGATCCAGGCGTCGTTGCCGCGGATGCCGAAGTAGCCCGACTGAAAGCGCAGCGCCTCGCGCACGGTGAAGAAGGGGTCGAACACCAGCTCCTGCGGCACGATGCCTAAGCGCCGCCGCGCCTGCATGGGATCGGCATGCACATCGATCCCGAACACCGCCACGCGCCCGCTGCTGGGTCGGCTCAACCCGGCCAGGATACTGATGAGCGTGGTCTTGCCCGCGCCATTGGGGCCGAGCAGGCCGAAAAATTCGCCCGCTTCGATGTCGAACGCCACGTCTTGCAGCGCGTGCAAGGGCCCGCGTGGCGTGTCGAAACGCTTGCTGACGTGATCGAATCGGACGGCGGCGGACATAAACCCGCCATTCTACGACGGCAGCAGCTCCGCCACCCCATACAGGCCTGCCAGTACCCGCGCCCGGGGCGGCAAGCCGCTCACCTGCCAGTCGCCCCCGCGGGCGAGCACCTCGCGCCGCACGGCCAGCAGCGCCGCCAGCGCCGAGGAATCGAACTCCTGCAGCGCCGCGGCATCCACCCGCGCCACGAACGGGGCGGGCGACACGGCCGCGAGCGCGGCACGGCAGCGCGCCACGTAATCCTCGGCCTGTGCGTGGGTCAAGGTGGCGGGCAGCGGCGGCAGGGGAATGGCGAGTGCCTCGGCCATGCCGATTTAGCTCCGCTTCGCGTTGGCGTTGGCGCGGTTGCGCTCGGCCAGCGCGGCGATCAGCCCGTCGATGCCCTTGGCCGCAATCTCCTGCGCGAACTGTGTGCGGTACGTCTCGACCAGCCACACCCCCATGACGTTGAGGTCGTACACCTTCCAGCCGGTGGGCGTCTGTTCGAGCCGGTAGTCGAGCTGGATCGGGTCGCCCTTGCCGCCGCGAATCTCGGAGCGCACCACGACCTCGGTCGCGTCGGGTGCCGCACGCAAGGGGCGAATGACCAGCGTCTGGTCGCGAATCTGGGTCAGCGCGCCCGAGTAGGTACGCACCAGCAGGATTTTGAACTCCGCCATCAGGCGCTGGCGCTGCTCAGGCGTGGCTTGCCGCCAGAAGCGCCCGACGGCCGACGCGGTCATGCGCTCGAAGTTGACGTGTGGCATGAGCCGGCTGTCGACCAGCTCCATGATGCGCGCGATGTCACCGTTGCGCAGGGCGGGGTCGCGCTTGACGGCCTCGAACACTTCGGTGCCCACGCGCTGGATGAGCGCATCGGGCGCTTCCATCGCCAGGGCGCGGGCGTGGGGCTGCCACGCCAGGGTCGCCGCGAGCGCAACGGCCGCGCTGGTGATCCACCAGCGGCGGCGGTTCATCACGGCCGCTACCGGGCGGGTCGGAGATACAAGGGTCGTTTGCATATCCATTCGGTTCAGAAAAGACGCGCCGGGTTCCGGACTGTTACCACTGGTGACGTCGGCGCGTCACTCGTCGTCGCCACGCGAGGCATCGATCTGGCGCTGACGGCGCGCCAGGTAGGCATCGCGCGTAAAGCCGTATTTGTCCAGTGCCGCCTGCTCCAGCAGTTCCCCCGCGCGCAGCAGCGACGCGCGCGTGTCCACCAGCCGCAGGGCTTGCGCGCCGTTGCGCGTGGCGACATCGTCCACCCCTTGCGAGACGGGGTCGCCGCGCCGGTCGATGGGCAACGCCACGGCCTCGCGCACGCTCGAGGGACCCAGCAGTGGCAGCACCAGATAGGGGCCCGAGGGCACGCCCCATCGACCCAGCGTGTGACCAAAATCGAGCGTCGTGCGCGGGATGCCCATCTCACTGGCAATGTCGAGCACACCCCCGAGGCCCAGGAAGGTGTTGACGCTAAAGCGCATGAAATTCTCGGCCGCTGGCTGCGGGCGCGCCTGCAGCGCGGCGTTGAGCGCCGACCACGCATCGCGCAGGTTGGCAAAGAAGTTGCCCACCCCCGTGCGCACGGGCGACGGCACCACCGCCACATATCCCTGCGCCACGGGCCGCAGCACGGCGGTATCGACCGCCTCGTTGAACTGGTAAACGCCGCGATTGAGTGGCTCGAGCGGATCGCGCGGGTTGGCATCCGGCCCGGTGGCACAGCCCGAGATAGCGATCGCGGCCACCGCCAGCATCGCGGCACCCGACCGGCGCCAGCGGATGACCATTTCTGGGTTCATTGTGCACCTCCCGCTTCGGCGGCCTTGTTGAAGAGGAATTGACCGATCAGGTTTTCCAGCACCACGGCCGACTGGGTGTGGGTAACCACGTCACCTTCGGACAGGTTGGCGTCCGCGCCGCCGGGCTCGATCCCCACATACTGCTCGCCCAGCAGGCCGCTGGTCAGAATCTTGAGCGAGCTGTCCTTCGGGAAAGCATACCGCGATTCGAGCGCCAGCACCACGCGCGCCTGGTAGGTCTGGTCGTCGAACGCGATCGACTCCACCCGCCCCACCACCACACCGGCGCTGCGCACCGCCGCCTTGGGCTTGAGCGAGCCGACGTTGTCGAACGTCGCCGTGACGCGGTAGGTGGGGTTGAAGCTCAGGTTCAACAGGTTGGCGGCCTGCAGGGCCAAAAAAAGGATGGCTACCGCCCCGATCAGCACGAACAGCCCCACCCACACGTCGATTTTGGATCGCTGCATCACTCCACGTTCCTCGCTCAGTCAGATGGTGAACATCATCGCCGTCAGGATGAAATCCAAGCCCAGCACCGTCAGCGACGCCATGACCACCGTGCGCGTGGTGGCGCGCGACACCCCTTCGGGCGTCGGGTGCGATTCGAACCCCTGCAGCAGGGCAATGAACGTCACCGCGATGCCGAACACCACGCTCTTGATCATGCCATTGCCGACGTCGGCCCACACGTCGACACCGCCTTGGATCTGGCTCCAGAACGCGCCGCCGTCGACCCCGATCATGAGTACCCCGACCACCCAGCCACCGATGATCCCCATGGCGCTGAAGACCGCCGCCAGCAGCGGCATGACGATGACCCCGCCCCAAAACCGCGGCGCAAGCACGCGGTCGATGGGATCCACCGCCATCATTTCCATGACGCTCAACTGCTCGCCGGCCTTCATCAGGCCGATCTCGGCGGTCAGCGAGGTGCCGGCCCGCCCGGCGAACAGCAGCGCGGTGACCACGGGCCCCAGCTCGCGCACCAGGCTCAACGTCACGAGCAGGCCCAGCGCCTCGGACGAGCCGTAGCGCTGCAGCGTGTAGTAGCCCTGCAGCCCAAAGACGAAACCCACGAAGAGCCCCGAGACCGCGATGATCGACAGCGAATAGTTGCCCAAGAAGTGAATCTGGTCGCGGATCAGCCCGAAGCGCCGCCAACTCGCCCACGTGCCCAGCAACAGGCGCACGAACAACCGCGCGCCCAGCCCCAGGTCGGCCAGTTTGGCGCGCACGGCAAAGCCGATATCGGCGGGATGCCACCCTTTCATGCCCGTCGCCCTCCCCGCAGCGTGGGGCCGAAATCCTCGGCCACCGAAACGGCCGGATAGTGAAAACGCACCGGGCCGTCGGGCGACGCGGTCACGTACTGGCGAATGAGCGGGTCCTCGCTGTGCCGCACCTCGTCTGGCGTGCCCTGCATCGCCACGCGCCCGTTGGCCAGCACGATGATGTGGTCGGCCACCGCGAAGGTGGACTCCAGCTCGTGCGAGACCATGATGCTCGTCAGCCCCAGCGTGTCGTTGAGCTGCCGAATCAGCCGCGCAGCCGTGCCCAACGAGATCGGGTCCAAGCCCGAAAACGGCTCGTCGTACATGATGAGTTCTGGATCGAGCGCGATGGCGCGCGCCAGCGCCACGCGGCGCGCCATGCCGCCGGAGAGTTCGCCCGGCATCAGGTCGCGCGCGCCGCGCAAACCGACGGCGTGCAGCTTCATGAGCACGATGTCGCGAATCAGCGGCTCCGACAGCCGGGTGTGCTCGCGCAGCGGAAAGGCCACGTTGTCGAAGACCGACATGTCGGTAAAGAGCGCGCCGAACTGAAACAGCATGCCCATGCGCCGCCGCACCGCGTACAGACCGTCGCGGTCGAGCGCGCCGACGTCTTGTCCGTCGAACAGCACCTGGCCGCTGCGGGCCCGCAACTGCCCACCGATGAGCCGCAGCAGCGTCGTCTTGCCCCCACCCGAGGTTCCAATCAGCACGGTGACCTTGCCACGGGGCACGTGCAAGCTCACGTCGTCGAGCACGGGACGCCCATCCCCGTACCCGAAGGTGACGCGGCGCAGCTCGACGAGGGGGGACTCGATCATGGATGCAAAAAATGACAACAGCCGGTGGCTCCGGCTGCCGAATCATACGGGATAACCCGCAAGCGCGTCGCACGGGCGCGATCGCGGGCTTGCGCGTCAGCGGGGCAACAAAGAGTGCCCCATCAGGTACTCGTCGACCGCGCGCGCGGCCTGGCGGCCCTCGCGGATCGCCCACACCACCAGCGACTGGCCGCGCCGCATGTCGCCCGCGGCAAACACCTTGGGCACGTTGGTCGCGTAGCCGCCGTTGGCCTCGGTGTGCGCCTTGGCGTTGCCGCGTGCATCCTTCTCGACGCCGAAGGCATCCAGCACGGTAGAAATCGGCGACACGAAGCCCATCGCCAGCAGCACCAAGTCGGCCTTGTATTCTTTCTCGGTGCCAGGAATCTCGACCAGCTTGCCGTCCTTGAGCTCGACGTGCACGGTGCGCACGCCCGTGACCTTGCCGTTTTTGCCGATGAAGGCTTTGGTGGCGATGGCGAACTCGCGCTGGCAGCCTTCCTCGTGACTGGTGCTGGTGCGCAGCTTCAGCGGCCAGTAGGGCCAGGTCAGCGGCTTGTTTTCCTGCTCGGGCGGCTGGGGCATGACCTCGAATTGCGTCACGCTGGCCGCACCGTGCCGGTTGCTGGTGCCCACGCAGTCGCTGCCGGTGTCGCCCCCGCCGATGACGATGACGTGCTTGCCGGTGGCGGTGATTTGCTTTTTGAGCTTGTCGCCGGCGTTGACCTTGTTTTGCTGCGGCAAGAACTCCATCGCGAAATGGATGCCATCGAGCTCGCGGCCCGGCACCGGCAGGTCGCGCGGCTGCTCGGCCCCGCCGCACAAGAGCACGGCGTCGAACTCGGCCTTCAGTTGCTCCGGCGCAATGACCTCGCGCGCGTCATTGTTCACCTTGACGCCCTCGGGCAGCGTGCCCACCAGCACCCGGGTGCGAAACGTCACCCCTTCGGCCTGCATCTGCTCGACGCGGCGGTCGATGAGCCACTTCTCCATCTTGAAGTCGGGGATCCCGTAGCGCAGCAGCCCGCCGACGCGGTCGTTCTTTTCGAACACCGTCACGTCGTGCCCCGCGCGCGCGAGCTGCTGGGCTGCCGCCAGTCCGGCGGGACCAGAGCCGACCACCGCCACCTTTTTGCCGGTCTTGACCTTGGGCGGCTGGGGCAGCACCCAGCCCTCGGCCCAGGCGCGGTCGATGATCGCGTGCTCGATCGACTTGATCCCCACCGGATCGTCGTTGATGTTGAGCGTGCACGCCGCCTCACAGGGCGCCGGGCAGATGCGCCCGGTGAACTCGGGGAAGTTGTTGGTGGTGTGCAACACCTCGATCGCGTTCTTCCAGTCGCCCCGATAGACGAGGTCGTTGAAGTCCGGGATGAGGTTGTTGACCGGGCAGCCGTTGTTGCAAAACGGCGTGCCGCAGTCCATGCAGCGGGCGCCCTGGATCTTGGCCTGCGCCTCGTCCAGCCCGATGACGAACTCGCGATAGTGCTTGACGCGCTCCTGCGGGGGCTGGTAGCCCTCCTCGACGCGCGCGTATTCCATGAAGCCAGTGATCTTACCCATGATCGATTGCCTCGTCAGTCGATGAACGGCGCCGCCTTCACGCGGCCGGCGCGGTCTTGCGGGACTTGCCCGCCGATTTGGCAGGCGCGGCCTCGGCCGCTACCTCGGCGGCCGACTGCTTGGCGGCCAGCTCGCCCAGGGCGCGCTTGTACTCGTGCGGGAACACCTTGACGAAGCGCGTGCGCGCCGTCGCCCAGTCGTCCAACAGGGCGCGCGCCTTGGTGGAGCCGGTCCAGCGGTGGTGCTCCTCCAGCAACTGGCGCAATTGCGCCTCGTCGGTCATGCCGCGGTGCCAGATGGCGCGATCGACCGTGGCCTCCTGCTCGGCGGCCGAGACCACGCGGTCGAGCGCCACCATCGCCGTGTTGCAGCGCTTGGCAAACAGGCCGTCTTCGTCGTAGACGTAGGCGATACCACCGCTCATGCCGGCGGCAAAGTTGCGCCCCGTCTTGCCCAGTACGACGACGGTACCCCCGGTCATGTACTCACAGCCGTGGTCGCCGGTGCCCTCCACCACCGCGGTGGCGCCGGACAGCCGCACGGCGAAACGCTCACCAGCGACGCCGCGGAAGAACGCCTCGCCGCGCGTCGCACCGTACAGCACCGTGTTGCCCACGATGATGTTGTGGCCCGCATCCCCGCGGAAGTCGATGCTGGGGCGCACCACGATGCGCCCACCCGACAGACCCTTGCCAGTGTAGTCGTTGGCGTCGCCGATCAGGTACAGCGTGATGCCCTTGCACAGGAAGGCGCCGAACGACTGGCCACCCGTGCCCTCCATCTGGATGCGGATGGTGTCGTCAGGCAACCCCTCCGGGTGGTGGCGCGTGACCTCGCCCGACAGCATCGCGCCCACCGTGCGGTTGACGTTGCGCACGCTCTCGATGAAGTGCACCTTCTCGCCACGCTCGATGGCAGGACGGGCCTTTTCGATCAGCCGCACGTCCAGCGCCCGATCCAGCCCGTGATCCTGGGTTTCGACGTGGCGGCGCGCCACGCCGTCGGCCACCGGCGGCTGGTGCAGCAGGCGGCTGTAGTCCAGCCCCTTGGCCTTCCAGTGCTCGATGCCACGGCGCATGTCGAGCAAGTCGGTGCGGCCCACCAGGTCGTCGAACTTGCGGATGCCCAGCTGCGCCATGATGGCGCGCACCTCTTCGGCCACGAAGAAGAAGTAGTTGACCACGTGCTCGGGCTTGCCGGCAAACTTGCGGCGCAACACCGGGTCTTGCGTGGCCACACCCACCGGGCAGGTGTTGAGGTGGCACTTGCGCATCATGATGCAGCCCTCGACCACCAGCGGCGCGGTGGCGAAGCCAAACTCATCGGCCCCCAGCAGCGCGCCGATGACGACGTCGCGCCCGGTCTTGATCTGCCCGTCCACCTGCACGCGGATGCGACCGCGCAGGCGGTTGAGCACCAGCGTTTGCTGCGTCTCGGCCAAGCCGATTTCCCACGGGCTGCCCGCGTGCTTGATGGACGACCAGGGCGACGCGCCCGTGCCGCCGTCATGGCCGGCGATGACCACATGGTCGGCCTTGGCCTTGGCCACGCCAGCGGCGATCGTGCCCACGCCCGCCTCGGCCACCAGCTTGACCGAAATGTCGGCGCGCGGGTTGACGTTTTTCAGGTCGTGGATGAGCTGCGCCAAATCCTCGATGGAGTAGATGTCGTGGTGCGGCGGCGGGCTGATCAGGCCCACGCCTGGCACGGAGTAGCGCAAATAGCCGATGTAGGGCGACACCTTGCTGCCGGGCAGCTGACCGCCTTCGCCGGGCTTGGCACCCTGCGCCATCTTGATCTGGATCTGGTCGGCACTCACCAGGTATTCGGCCGTCACACCAAAGCGGCCAGAGGCCACCTGCTTGATCTTGGAGCGCAGGCTGTCGCCGTCTTGCAGCTCGATGTCGACCTCGACCTTGTCGCGGCCGATGATCGAACCCACGGTCTCGCCCTTGCGGATCGGGATGCCCTTGAGCTCGTTGCGGTAACGCGCCGGGTCCTCGCCCCCCTCACCGGTGTTGGACTTGCCGCCGATGCGGTTCATCGCGATGGCCAGCGTGGTGTGCGCCTCGGTGGAAATCGACCCCAGCGACATGGCGCCGGTGGCGAAGCGCTTGACGATCTCGGACGCGGGCTCGACCTCGTCGATCGGAATCGCCTTGGCCGGCTCGACCTTGAACTCGAACAGCCCACGCAGCGTCATGTGCCGGCGCGACTGGTCGTTGATGAGCTGCGCGTACTCTTTGTAGGTGGCGAAGTTGCCCGCACGCGTGGCGTGCTGCAGCTTGGCGATCGCATCTGGCGTCCACATGTGCTGCTCGCCATGGGCGCGCCACGCGTATTCGCCACCGACGTCGAGCATGTCGCGCATCGGCAGGTCGTTGCTGTACGCCTGTCGGTGCCAGCGGATGGCCTCCTCGGCGATTTCGAACACGCCGATGCCCTCGACCCGGCTGGGCGTGCCGGTGAAGTACTTGTCGATGGTCGCGCTGTTGATGCCCACCGCCTCGAACAACTGCGCGCCGCAGTAGCTCATGTAGGTGGACACGCCCATCTTGGACATGATCTTGGACAGCCCCTTGCCCACCGCCTTGATGTAGTTGGCGATCGCCTTGTCGGCCGACAGGTCACCGGGCAAATCCTTGTGGATGGCGCGCAGCGTCTCGAACGCCAAGTAGGGGTAGACCGCCTCCGCCCCGTAGCCGGCCAGCACCGCGAAGTGGTGCACCTCGCGCGCGCTGCCCGTCTCCACCACCAGACCGGTGGCGGTGCGCAGCCCCTCGCGCACCAGGTGCTGGTGGATGGCAGAGAGCGCCAGCAGCGCGGGCACCGCCACCCGCTCGCGGTTGACGCCGCGGTCACTGACGATGAGGATGTTGCTGCCGCTGCGGATGGCGTCGACCGCCTCCGCGCACAGCGAGGCGAGCTTGGCCTCCACCCCCTCCTTGCCCCAGGCAACCGGGTAGGTGATGTCCAGCGTGGTGCTGCGGAATTTGCCACCGGTGCGGCGCTCGATGTCGCGCAGTTTGGCCATGTCGGCGTCGCTGAGCACGGGCTGGCTGACCTCCAGCCGCATCGGCGGGTTGACCTGGTTGATGTCGAGCAGGTTGGGGCGGGGGCCGATGAACGACACCAGCGACATCACGATCGCCTCGCGGATCGGGTCGATCGGCGGGTTGGTGACCTGCGCGAATAGCTGCTTGAAGTAGTTGTACAGCGGCTTGGGCCGGTCCGACAGCACCGGCAGCGGGCTGTCGTTGCCCATCGAGCCCACGCCTTCTTCGCCGTTCTGGGCCATCGGCGCCATCAGGAACTTGATGTCCTCTTGCGTGTAGCCAAAGGCCTGTTGCATATCGAGCAGGTTGGCGTCCACCCGCTCCATCGCCGCCTGGGACGATTCATCCGCCACCGCCTTGACGCTGGCCTCGTCGTCGCCGGCCACCGGGCGCTCCACGTCGTCTAGGCGGATGCGCAGGTTTTCGATCCACTGCTTGTACGGCTTGGCGTTGGCCAGGGTCGCCTTGATTTCCTCGTCGTCGATCATGCGGCCCTGCTCCAGATCGATGAGGAACATCTTGCCCGGCTGCAAGCGCCACTTGCGCACGATCTTGCTCTCGGGCACCGGCAGCACGCCCGATTCGGACGCCATGATCACCATGTCGTCATCGGTGATGCAATAGCGCGACGGCCGCAAGCCGTTGCGGTCCAGCGTGGCCCCGATCTGGCGCCCGTCCGTGAACACGATCGACGCCGGCCCATCCCACGGCTCCAGCATCGCGGCGTGGTACTCATAGAACGCGCGTCGGCGCTCGTCCATCAGCGTGTGCTGCTCCCACGGCTCGGGGATCATCATCATCACCGCGTGCGCCAGTGGATAGCCCGCCATCGCCAGCAACTCCAGGCAGTTGTCGAACGTCGCGGTGTCCGACTGCCCGGCAAAGCTGATGGGGTAGAGCTTCTTCAGATCCGGGCCCAGCACCGGCGAGCTCATGACACCCTCGCGCGCACGCATCCAGTTGTAGTTGCCCTTGACGGTGTTGATCTCGCCGTTGTGCGCCACGTAGCGGTAGGGGTGCGCCAGCGGCCACTCGGGGAAGGTGTTGGTGGAGAAGCGCTGGTGCACCAACCCCAGCGCCGAGACGCAGCGCGGATCTTGCAAGTCGCGGTAGTACTCGCCCACCTGGTTGGCCAGCAGCAGCCCCTTGTAGACCACGGTGCGGCTGCTCATGCTGGGCACGTAGTACTCTTTGCTGTGCGTCAGCTGCAGGCGCTGGATGGCGGCGCTGGCCGTCTTGCGAATGACGTACAGCTTGCGCTCGAGCGCATCTTGCACGATGACGTCGCTGCCGCGGCCGATGAACACCTGGCGGATGATCGGCTCGGTCTGGCGCACGGCGGGCGACATCGGCATGTCGCGGTTGACCGGCACGTCGCGCCAGCCCAGCAGCACCTGGCCCTCGGCCTTGATCGCGCGCTCCATCTCTTGCTCGCAAGCCAGGCGCGAGGCGTGCTCCTTGGGCAAAAAGATCATGCCCACGCCGTATTCACCCGGCGGCGGCAGGGTCACGCCCTGCTTGGCCATCTCCTCGCGGTAGAGCTGGTCCGGGATCTGGATCAGGATGCCCGCGCCGTCACCCATCAGCGGATCAGCCCCGACCGCGCCGCGGTGGTCGAGGTTTTCCAGAATCTTGAGCGCCTGGGTGACGATGTCGTGGCTCTTGTGTCCCTTGATGTGGGCGACGAAGCCGACACCGCAGGCATCGTGTTCATGGGCAGCGCAGTACAGCCCGTGCTGCTCGGCAGTGGATTGGGGGGTAGCGGTCACGCCTGACTCCTTGGCCGGGTTGACGAAAGACGAAGGGCCACAGGATAGTGCATTGCAGCATAACGGGCAAGCACTTTTTTTGGGGTCAGATCACAATTTCATTGACACCGCAGCCTTCTCGTAATTATTTGGGGACAGATCATTGACCACCTTGCGTGGGCGCCCAGGCCGCGCCGGTTCGGTGCGGCGGCCAGTCTGGGCCTGCAACGCCGCCAAAAAGGTGGCATCCCCTACCGGCCACCCCTTGAGAGCGGCCTCGCGCAGGCGCTGCGCCTGCTGCCGGCACAACCCCTCCTGCACCAGGCGGCGGTAGGCCGCTTCGCGCGCGAACGGCGTGTCGCCCAGCGACCACCAAGCAGCGGGGGGTGTCACGGCCCGCTGTGGCTCGGCGCCCATGTAATGGCGATGGCTCGACCAAGGCCAGGCCTCCGGCGTGGCGGCCAATCCCTCGCTCACCGGCTCCTGGTCCAAAAAGACCAATGCCGGCAGCACCCAGTCGGGCGCCAGCACCGCCGCCCGGTAGCGACCGTCCCACAGGGTGCCGCGCCGCCCATGGCGCTGGTTGAAGCGGCGCACATACGTTCGCCCGAGCGCCTGCATCCAGCGCGACAAGGCACCCTCGCGGCGCGGGGTGGCTAGCATCCACAGGGCCGACACCAGCAACGCGTGGCCATGCCACTCCACGCCCTCGCGCACCGCGCCCTCCGCCATCGACGCCAGCCACGCTTGGCGGTCGTCGTCGTCGACAAAGACGGGCTGCCCGTTGTGCCCGCGCCACACCACCAGATGGGCCGCGTCCGTCACCGCCAGCCGGGGCAAGCGTGCCATGTCGCCGGGCTCCGTGCGTCAGGTAAACAGCCGCTCGCCGGTCAGGCGCTCGTGTTCACGGATCGCAAACCGGTCGGTCATGCCGGCGATGTAGTCCGCCACCTGCCGCCGCAGCGACAGCCCGGCGCGCCGGGCACCCGTTGGCAGCAGCGACGGATCGGCGCAATAGGCCTGGTACAGATCAGCCACGATACGCCGCGCCCGTCCGGTCGTCTCCAACACCTGGGGATGGCGATACAAGTGCGTGAGCAAAAACCGCTTGAGGGCGGCGGACGCCTCGCGCATCGCGGGCGAAAAGCCCAGCAGGGGCGCGCGCGATCGCACGTCGTCGAGCGAGCGGACGTCGGCCTCGCGCAACGCCTGCCGCGTGGCGTCGATCACATCGTACACCTGGGCACTGAGCATGCGGCGGATCGTCTCGTAGAGCAACCGCCGGCCCTGTAGCCGTGGATGATCGGCCAAGGCAGCACGCCGGTGGTGGTCGAACAGCGCCACCGCCTCCAGCTGCTCCAGCGTCAGCAGCCCGCTGCGCACGCCGTCGTCGATGTCGTGCGCGTTGTAGGCAATCTCGTCGGCCACGTTGGCCAACTGCGCCTCCAGCGACGGCGATTGCCCGCGCAGAAAGCGGGCCCCTACGCCGCCGGGCTCGCGCGCCTCCAGCCACTGGGCGTTGGCGCGGGAGCAGTGCTTGAGGATGCCCTCGCGTGTTTCGAAGCACAGGTTCAGGCCGTCGAAGTCCGGGTAGCGCTCCTCCAGCGCATCCACCACGCGCAGGCTCTGCAGGTTGTGCTCGAAGCCGCCATACGGCTCGTCCTCGCCGGGTGGCTCCAGCGCCGCTGGGCCCGTGTCCTCGTGCAGGCAGGCGTTGAGCGCGTCTTGCCCCGCGTGCCCAAACGGGGTGTGACCCAGGTCGTGCGCGAGCGCGATCGCCTCCACCAAATCCTCGTGCAGCCCCAGCGGCCGAGCGATGCTGCGCCCGAGCTGCGCCACCTCCAGCGAATGGGTCAGCCGCGTGCGAAACAGGTCGCCCTCGTGGTTGAGGAAGACCTGGGTTTTGTACACCAGGCGCCGAAACGCGGTCGAGTGAATGACGCGATCCCGGTCGCGCTGAAAATCGTTGCGCGTCGGCGCCGCCGGCTCGGGGTGACGGCGGCCGCGACTGCGTGCCGGATCACACGCGTAGGGTGCCAGCATCGGTGTCGCCTCCACCCGCCGCGCAGGCCTCGATCACTTCGGCCACCACCGCGTCGGGCACCGCACGCACGAACGCCTGGCCGCGCTCATCGACAACGACGAAGCGGATCTCGCCCGCCTCGGCCTTTTTGTCCACGCGCATCAGCGACAGGTAGCGCGCCGCGTTGTCGGGCGCCAGCACCGGCGCGCGTGTGGGCAGCCCCGCCGCCGCGACAAGGCGCGTCAGCCGCTCGACATACGCTGGCGACACCAAGCCCAGCCGCTGAGACAGCACGGCGGCCATCACCATGCCGCAGCCCACCGCCTCGCCGTGCAACCACTGGCCATAGCCCAGTCCGGCCTCGATCGCGTGACCGAAGGTATGCCCAAAATTGAGGATCGCTCGCAGGCCCGACTCGCGCTCGTCCTGCCCGACCACGGCCGCCTTGATCTCGCAACTGCGGCGCACCGCGTGGGCCACGATCGCCGGCTCGCGCGAGCGCAACGCCTCGATGTGGGCCTCGATCCAGTCCAAAAACACGGAGTCGTGGATCGGCCCGTATTTGATCACCTCCGCCAGGCCGGCGCAGTACTCGCGCTCGGGCAGCGTCGCCAACGTCGCCAGGTCGCACACCACCCGGACCGGCTGATAAAAGGCGCCGATCATGTTTTTGCCCAACGGGTGGTTGATCGCGGTCTTGCCGCCCACCGACGAATCCACCTGCGCCAGCAGCGTCGTGGGCACCTGCACGAACGGCACCCCGCGCATGTAGCAGGCGGCGGCAAAACCGGTCATGTCGCCGACGACGCCCCCGCCCAACGCCAACAGCACGGTTTTGCGATCGCACCCGTGCGTGAGCAGCGCATCGAAAATCCGGTTCAGCGTCGCCCAATCCTTGGTCGCCTCGCCATCGGGCAGCACGACCTCCAGCACGCGGGCATAGTGCGGCGCGAGCGCCGCGCGCAGCCGCGCCGCGTACAGCGGCGCGACGATCTCATTGCTGACCACGACCGCGGTCGAGGCCCGCGGCAGTCCGGCCCAGGTCTGCGGATCGTCGAGCAGGCCGTGCCCAATGAATATCGGGTAGCTGCGCTCACCCAGCTCGATGGTGACCGTGTGCAACAGGGTGGCCGGCGGCGCCGGATCGACGGAAGAACGGGAGGCGACCATACCCCCGAGTTTAGCGGGCCGCGCCGGCGGCCGAATCCGGCACAGCCGCATCGGCGCCCAACTCCAGCTGCATCAAAATCGTGTTGACCAGCGTGGCGACCGACGGGCGGCCCGTCTCGATCACGTAATGCGCCGTCTCGCGATACAGCGGGTCGCGCGCCACATACAGCTCGCGCAACCGCCGCGCCGGATCGGCCACCTGTAGCAGCGGGCGTGTGCGGTCGTGGCGCAGGCGGCGCATCAAGGCATCAGGGGTCGAACACAGATAAAACACCCGCCCCCGCTCGCGCAGCCGCTGCCGGTTCGCGGGCCGCAACACTGCCCCCCCACCGGTGGACAGCACGCACGGCCCGCCCTGCGTGAGCTCGTCGATCACCGCCTCCTCCAAGTCGCGAAAGGCCTGCTCGCCCTCGCGCTCAAAAAATTCGCGAATGCTGCAGCCGATGCGCTCCTCGATCACCTGGTCGGAATCGAGAAACGGCACCTGCAGCCGCCGCGCGAGCTGGCGGCCGACGGTGGTCTTGCCCGCGCCGGGCAGGCCAATCAAAACCAATCGAATCACTGCGCGGTATCCTGGCCTTCCAAAATGACCGGAGTAATGAAGATCAGCGTCTCTTTTTTCTCCACCTTGTTGGCCCGCACCTTGAAAAGATTACCAATTCCGGGGAGATCGCCGAGGACAGGAACCTTATCCACATCATTGGACTCTTCCTGTTCAAAAATCCCACCAATCATGACGGTACCACCATTGTCGACCATCACCTCCGTGTTGATTTCTTTGACTGCGAGACTCGCCCCAGCCGCACTCAAACTTTGCACACGATTTTTTGTGATATTGAGTTTCAGCAAAACTTTCCCACTAGGAGTGATCTGGGGCTCAACGTCGAGCTGCAAATTCGCATCGACCGTCTCTACACGTGGGGCAGCGTCGTTGCCGCCAGGCAGGATGAGCTTGAGTTGATCGCCCTGTTTGATCTTGGACTTACTCAAGTCACCCGTCACCAACCGAGGGCTGGAGATGATCCGACCACGAGAATCCGACTCGAGCGCCGACAACTCCAACGTTAGGAATCGAGTGGCATTGGGGCTGAAGATGGAGGCTGCAAACGTTGGAACTGCCGCACCCGTCGCCAAAGCGTTGGGCGCAGGCAGGTTGACCATCGCCGCTGGCGGATTACCGGACAAGGTTTGCGAGCTTGGCGATGCACCGATTTGGTTGTAGCTCCCACCCACATTCGCATTGATGCGACTGCCATCGACAGATCCCAGAACCAGACGCTGCCCGCCAACACCGAGGCGGACCCCCAGTGACTTGCCAAACCCTTCCGTCGCCTCGACGATACGCGCCTGAATCATCACCTGCCGCTTGGGGCTGTCCACGCGGCGAATGTAGTCACGCACCGACTCCAGCCGACCGGCGACGTCGGTCACGAAAACCTGGTTGGTACGCACGTCCGCGATCGCCGACCCGCGGGTCGACAGGATGCGGTTGGTGGCACGGTTGTCACCACTACCGCTGGCGGTGGCGTCCTTGAGGGTGTTGGCCACCTCCTCCGCCTTCGCGAAATTGAGGCGGAATACCTCGGTGCGCAAGGGTTCGAGCTCTTCGAGTTTCTTGTTGACCTCGCGCTGCGCCACGGCCTCGGCATCGAGTTCCTTTTTGGGCGCGACGCGAATGACGTTGCCTGTGCGCGTCATGCCCAGCGCTTTGGACTCCAGAATGATGTCCAGCGCTTGGTCCCACGGCACGTCTTTCAGGCGCAGCGTGAGGTTGCCCTGCACGGTGTCGGTCGTGATGATGTTGAAGTTGGTGAAGTCCGCGATCACTTGCAGCAGTGCGCGCACGTCGATATTCTGGAAATTCAGCGACAACTTCTCACCGCTGTATTTGGGCCCCTGGACGAGCTTGTTCGCATCGGCCTTGACCGGCCGCACCTCGAGCACGAACCGGTTGTCGCTCTGGTACGCACTGTGCTCCCAGTCACCGGCGGGCTCGACCAACAGGCGCACACGGTCACCGACTTGGGTCGCCGTGATCATGCGTACCGGCGTGCCGAAGTCCGCCACGTCCAGCCGTCGGCGCAGCCCTTCGGGCAGCGTGGTGCGCAAAAACTCCACCATCAGGTTGCGCCCCTGTTGGCGCACGTCGACGCCGGTCTGCGGGTTGCCCAGCTCGACGATCACACGCCCGGTGCTCTCGTCGCCGCGCCGGAAGTCGATATCGTTGAGGGCGGCCATGCCGGTGGCGCTACTGCCCGCGTCGAAGGTGGTGCCGCCGACTGCCGACGGCGCCGTGCCAGCCACCGCCGGCGGGTTTTGCAACCGGATGCCCAGCACGTTGCCCTGCAACTCGGTGTCGTACGGAACGGCGCGGTTGAGGTTGAGCACCAGCCGCGTGCGCCCGCTTGCCTCGACCAGGTTGACCGAACGCAGGTTGCCCTGGTTGACCTCGATGGTGCTGCGACCCGTGGCATTGACGGCGCCGGGGAAGTCGAGCACGATACGTGCCGGCGTCTGGATGGTGAACGCGGCGGGCAGCTCCTTGAGCGGTTCCGCGGTTTCGATCCGAACGACCTCGAGTCCACCGGAGAGGTTGGCGCTGACCGACCGAATGGCGCCCTGCGCATGCGCCCACCCCATCTGTAGCGCGGCAGCGGCCACGGCGAAGAAGGGCGCCCATCGGCGCAGCCCCCGCGTCACGCTCGATCGCCCGGGGGCGTTGTGTCGGGTTGTGAGGCTCGAGGTCATGGACCGGTTCCTTCTTGTAACTGCAGGGTCGCCGTGCGCTCGATCCACTCGCCAGTGGCGTCTTGCACGATCTCGCGCAGCGCGATTTGATTCTCGGTAATGGCGGTCACCCGCCCGAAGTTTTGCCCCAGACGGGTGCCCACGCTGACCTGATACAGCAGGCCATTGACCCGCACCAACGCCACCCGTCGGCCACCTTTGTCGAGCAGGCCGACCATGACCATCGCATCGAGCGGGAACGCCTCCAGCGGCTCGCGCGGGCGCCGCATTTCGGCCTCGATCAGACGTGATGCCGCGGCCGATGTGTCACTGCGCAGCACGCGGGTCAAGCGCTCTTCGCTGAAGGGCGATACGGCCTCACTGCCCAGATACGCCTGAGGCGTAAAACTGCTCGGAGGCAGCACGGCGGGTACCTTGGGTTGCGCCGACGCGCGCTGCTGCGCCATCCACTGGCTCAGGTCGTCACGCTCGCCATCGGCGCACCCGGACAACAGGCCCGAGGCCGCCAGCGGCACAGCCAGCGCCAGGACCGACCAGGAAAGCGGACGACCCGTCATTTCTTGCCCCCCTGCGCCGCCTTGGTGGCCGCTTTCTGCGCCAACACCTCATCCGGGTCCAGATAGCGGTAGGTGCGCACCGTCGTCTCCATCACCAGCAAGTCGTTGCGGTTGGGGGCGGGGTTGAGCGCCAGATTGCCCAACGTGACGATGCGCGACAGGTGCGCGACGTCGGAGACGAACATCCCGATGTCGTGGTAGGAGCCGCTGACGCGCACCGTGATGGGCAGCTCGGCATAGTAGTCACGCACCACCTCTTGCCCAGGACGAAACAGCTCGAACTGCAAGCCGCGACCGACACCCGCTTGGTTGATGTCGGACAGCAGCGCGTCCATCTCGGCGCGGTTGGGCAACTGCTTCTCGAGCTGGACCACGTACTGCCGCACCTGTTCGAGCTGGGCTTTGAGCGCATCGAGCGCCACCGCCTTGGCCACCTTCTGGGTGTACTGCGCGCGCAACTCACCCTCGCGCTGCTGGGCGGCCTGCAGCGCGTCGCTGCGCTCGGACAGCCAGGCATACCACAGCCCCGCCAGCACAAAACCCGTCACGGCCAGCAGCAGGAGTGCCCGCGGCAGGGGCGGCCAACGCGACGGGTCGTTGGGGTCGAGCCCGCTGAACTGCGCCTGCAGACGCTGCTGCAGGGCAGACCAGTCGACAAAAGGGGAAGTGCGTTTGGAAGCCATGGAGTCGCCCACTGGGAATCAGACCGCTGCGCCCTGACCGGCTGGGGCGACACCCGCCGCACCGCCAGCCTCGCCTTTGCGCTGCTGCACACGCAGCGAAAAGTTGAACACGCGGCGCTGCCCACCCGGATTGAAGTTCATGGTGCCCGCCGTGATCTCGATGAGCTGCGGCTGATGCAGCCACGGGCTGCGCCCCGACAGGTTGCGCAACAGCTCCGAAACGCGCTCTTGCGATTGGGCCACGCCGCCGAGGGTGATGGCGTCGCCGTCTTGCTTGAGGGAGCGCACGACGACACCATCGGGGAGCTGTCGCACCACTTCGTTGAGCAGGTGCACGGGCATGTTACGGTCGGCCTGCAGGCTTTGCACGGCATCCTGGCGAGCCTTGAGCGCGTCGAGCTCGGTCTGCAGGGTGGCGATTTCCTTGATTTGCTCGTCGAGCTGGGCAATGGCGGCTTGCAGTTGGCGGTTGCGCCCCTCCTGCATCGCGATGCGGGCCTCGTACACCCCATACACCACGGCCGCGATACCGATGGCGCCAACCACGGCCAAGCCGAGCTGGAGGTAAAACGCCTCGCGCCGCTTCTTGCGCGCCCACTCGCGGTGGGGCAGCAAATTGATGGCGATCATGACACGAACCTCCGCAGCGCCAGTCCGGTGGCCACCAGGTACGACGTCGCCTCCACAGCCAGGCGGGCCGCCGGCACGCTGGGCGGCAAGGTCATGCCTTCGAAAGGATCGAGCACGCGCGCCACAAACCCCGTCTGGGCCATGACCGCTTCGGCGATACCGGGCAGGCTGGCCGACCCGCCGGACAACAGCACGTGGTCGATCCGGTTGTACGGCGTGCTGGTGAAGAAAAACTGCAGTGCCCGGCCCAACTCCTGCCCCAGCATGTCCAAAAAAGGCTGCAGCACGAGCTGGGGATAGTCGGCCGGCAAGCCCGACCCGAGCTTTTTCTTTTGCTCGGCCTCTTCGATCGACAGACCATACTGGCGCGCGATGAGCTGCGTCAGCGCCGCCCCGCCGACGGGCTGGTCGCGCTCGTAAATCATTTCATCGTTGCGAATCACCTGCAGCGCCGTCGACTGCGAGCCGATCTCGAACAGGGCGACGAGCAGGTTCTTGCCGCCATTGGGCAGCCGCTCGATCGCCCGGCGCGCGGCCAGGCGCGAGGCGTAGGGCTCGACATCCATGATCACGGGGTGCAGGCCGGCGGCCTCGGCTACCCCTTGGCGATCCGCCACCTTTTCCTTGCGTGCAGCCGCCACCAAAACTTCGTCGTATCCCTGCGCATTGGCAGACGGCCCGATGACGCAAAAATCGAGCGCCACCTCCGACAGAGGGAAAGGGATCAACTGCGCGGCCTCGGCCTCGACCTGGATTTGCAGCACATCCTCGGGCAGACCGGCGGGCAGATGCACCTTGCGGGTGATGACCGCCGAGCCGGGCAGTGCCAGCGCCACGTCGCGCGTCTTGGTGCCCGCCTTGCGCACGAGGCGCCGCATGGCCTCGGCCACTTCATCGAATTTCTCGATGTTGCCCTCGACGATCCAGCCTTTTTCCAAGGGTTCGATCGCACAGTGCAGCAGCGCATAGCCCCCATCGCGCCGGCGGCCCAACTCGACCAGCTTGAGCGTCGTCGCGCTGATGTCGATGCCGAGCAGCGGCGCAGGCTCGCGGCTCCACCATGATCCGAGTGCAATCAAATCCCACCCCCATGGGCCACACGGCCCGCTACTGGCACAGTATCTACCCAAGGTATCCTAGCAGCAGTGGCTGCAGTCAGCCAGAAACATCTCATTCGGCATGCGACTATCTCTCCGCTGTTGCCGGCAACCGACAGTTCCGCTGGGTGAGCCGTCCGCGCGTGGGTTCCTATAATACAGAGCCTACCCTGCCTTCCATGTCTGATTCTGGCTCTCCCCCCTCGGCTCCCAAGCCTGCCCGACCCGCCTGGCTGCGTGTGTTGCTGGGCGTTCTCGGTGCGCTGGGAGGGCTTGCGTTGGCGGGACTGATGTTGGTCGCGCTCGGGTTGGCGATGGCGTACCCCAATCTACCCGACGTCAGCGAACTGGCAGACTACCGCCCCAAGCTGCCTCTGCGGGTCTATGCGCGCGACGGCTCGCTGTTGGGCGAGTTCGGCGAGGAACGGCGCAATCTCGTGCCGTTCGAGGACATCCCCCCCGTCATGATCAACGCGGTGCTGGCCATCGAGGACGCCCGCTTCTTCGAACACAGCGGCATCGACTACCGGGGCCTGCTGCGGGCAGCGCTGGCCAACTTGAGCGAAGCCAAGAGCCAGGGCGCGTCCACCATCACCATGCAGGTGGCGCGCAACGTCTACCTCTCCAGCGAAAAAAGCTACCTGCGCAAGATCTACGAGATCTTGCTGACATTCAAACTCGAGCACCTGCTGACCAAGGAGCAGATTCTCGAGATTTACATGAACCAGATTTTTCTCGGGCACCGCTCCTATGGCTTTGCGGCGGCGGCACGCACGTATTTCGGCAAGTCCCTGCAGGAACTCACCATTGCCGAAGCCGCCATGCTCGCCGGCCTGCCAAAGGCCCCCTCTGCCTACAACCCCATCAGCAACCCCAAGCGCGCGCGCGCCCGCCAGCTCTACATCATCGATCGCATGCTGGAAAACGGCTTCATCACCGAGGCCGAGGCCAAAGCCGCGCGCGAGGAGCCGCTGCGCCTGCGCCGCTACGACGCGGAACAAGACGTGCACGCCGACTATATTGCCGAGATGGTGCGCCAAGCGATCGTCGCGCGCTACGGCGAAGACGCCTACACCGCGGGCCTGCAGGTCCACACCACCATCGACGCGGCGTTGCAGCGCGCCGCGTGGCGTGCGGTGCGCCAAGGGGTGCTCGACTTCGAGCGCAAGCAGCACTATCGGGGCCCAGAGCGGTTCATCGACCTACCCACCGACCCGGCACGGCGCGAGGCCGCCATCGACGAGGCACTGGCGGCCGTGCCGGACAACCCGCCGCTGCTGACTGCCGTCGTGCTGTCGGCCGACCCGCGCCGGGTGGTGGTGGTGCGCGGCGACGACGCGCCGATCGAGATCACCGGCGCCGGGCTGGAGCCCGTGCGCTCCGGACTCGACCCCAGTGCCCCGCCCCACCTGCGCCTGCGTCCCGGGGCCGTGGTGCGCATCGCCAAAGGGCCGCAGGGCTGGTATCTGACCCAGACACCCGAGGTCGAAGCGGCGTTCGTGGCCGTCGACCCACGCGATGGCGGCATCCGCGCGCTCATCGGCGGTTTCGACTTCGAGCGCAACAAGTTCAACCGCGTCACGCAATCGCAGCGCCAGCCGGGATCGAGCTTCAAGCCCTTCATCTACTCCGCGGCGCTGGAAAAGGGCATCATGCCCCAGACAGTGGTCAATGACGCACCGCTGTTCTTTCCGGCCAGCGTCACGGGGGGTAAGCCCTGGGAGCCCAAAAACTACGACGGCCAGTACGAGGGACCGATGACGGTGCGCACGGCGCTGGCCAAATCCAAGAACATGGTCTCGATCCAGGTGCTGCGGGCCGTGGGCACGCAGTCGGCTCAGCAGTGGATCACGCGCTTTGGACTCGACCCGGCCAAACATCCGCCCTATTTGACGATGGCGCTGGGCGCTGGCGCCGTCACACCGCTGGAGATGGCCGCAGGCTACGGCGTCTTTGGCAACGGCGGGCACTACTTGCCGCCGGTGCTCATCACCCGCATCAGTGACCACAAAGGCCGCGTGCTGCTCGACGTCCCCGCGCAGGCGCCGTCCGAGGACAACCGCACCCTGCCCGAGCGCAACGCCTTCCTCATGAGCCAGTTGCTCAACGAAATCACGCGCTCGGGCACCGCGGCGCGCGCGCAGGCCACGCTCAAGCGACCCGACCTCTACGGCAAGACCGGCACCACCAACGACGCCCAAGATGCGTGGTTCGTGGGCTATCACCCGACGCTGTCTGCTGCCGCCTGGCTGGGCTATGACACGCCACGCAACCTAGGGCGGCGCGCCACGGGTGGCGCCTTGGCGCTGCCGATCTGGATCGATTTCATGGGCCAGGCGCTACGCCATACGCCCGTGCAAGAGCTTATGCCCCCGCCGGGCGTGAGCTTCTCCGGGGGCGACTGGGTGTATGACGAATATGCGGATGGCAGCTATGTGCGGCGGCTGGGCTTCGAGGATGCGGCGACCACGCCTGCAGGGGACGTCCCCCCCGATGCGGACCCCGAGGCACGCGAGAAACGCAGCATCCTGGACCTGTTCCGGCCATGAGGGGCCGGGTACGCGCTGTGGCGGCTTCTTGCCTCGTCAAGGGGCGAATGTCAATGTCATGCCAGACTGCGCCGAAGCCTCGCGTGACAAATGCTCGAAAAATTCGCCCGCGCCCTTGGTATCCATCCAGCGCTGACCGTCGAAGCGGTAGTGGTAGCCGCCCGAGCGTGCCGCCATCCAGATCTCGTGCAGCGGCTTTTGCAGGTTGATCACGATCTGGCTGCCGTTGCGAAACGTGAGCGTCACCATGCCGCCGACGCGCTGGTTGTCGATGTCGGCGTCGGTCGTCTCGTTGATGCGGTCACAGCTCAACTCCACCGCCTTCAGCACGGCTTCGGCGCGGTCCAGGTATTCGAGGTCGGTCATCACTACAATCGTCCAGATGCAAACGAGACGGCGCATTGTAGGATGGCGCTCCGCCGCTTGGGGTGCCGTGTTGGCCTTGGCCCTGGTGGGCTGCGGACAAAAGGGGCCGCTGACGCTGCCGACCGCGGCCGCTTCTTCCCCTTCCTCCCCTTCCCATTCCCCATCGCATGTCCCGCGCTGACACACCCCTGACGCCGTATCTGCCCGGCGCTCCCTTCTTTGCTTATCGCGACGACGAGCTCTGGGCCGAAGGCGTGCGCGTCGCCGACTTGGCACGCGAACACGGCACCCCTCTGTTCGTGTACTCGCGCGCGGCCATGCTGGGCGCGTTGAGCGCCTACCAGCGCGGCCTGGCGGGCCGCGACGCGCTGGTGTGCTACGCGATGAAAGCCAATTCGAATCTGGCCATCCTGGAGGTCTTCGCCCGTGCAGGGTGCGGCTTCGACATCGTCTCGGGCGGCGAGCTCGAGCGCGCCTTGCGTGCCGGGGCGGCGCCCGAGCGCATCGTTTTTTCCGGCGTGGGCAAAACGCGAGCCGAGATGCGCCGCGCGCTGCAGGTAGGCATCGGCTGCTTCAACGTCGAAAGCCGCGCCGAGCTGGACGTGCTGGATGCGGTGGCGCGCGAGCTGGGCGCGCGCGCACCGGTGAGCGTGCGCGTCAACCCCGACGTCGACGCGCAGACGCACCCCTACATTTCCACGGGTCTGAAAGACAACAAGTTCGGCATCGCGCACGACGAGGCACTCGACGCCTACCGCCACGCGGCCAGCCTGCCTGGGCTGCAGGTGGTCGGCATCGACTGTCACATCGGCTCGCAGATCACCAGCACGGGGCCCTACCTGGACGCGCTGGAGCGCGTGCTCGACCTGGTGGAGGCGATCGAAGCCGAGGGCATCCGGCTGCACCACCTGGACCTGGGCGGCGGGCTGGGCATTGAATACCACGGCGAGCACCCCCCTGCGGCCGACGCGCTGTGGCAAGCGCTGCTGGCGCGCCTGGACGCGCGCGGGCATGGGCAGCGGCGGCTGCTGCTGGAGCCCGGTCGCTCCCTCGTGGGCAATGCCGGCATCTGCATCACCGAGGTGCTCTACACCAAACCCGGCCCGGTCAAAAACTTTCTGATCGTGGACGCGGCCATGAACGATCTGCCACGCCCAGCCATGTACGACGCCTACCACGCCATCGCGCCGGTACGCCCCCGCACCGAGCCGCCCCAGGTATGGGACGTGGTGGGCCCCGTGTGTGAAAGCGGCGACTGGCTGGGCCGCGAGCGCGCATTGGCCGTGCAGGCCGGCGACTGGCTCGCCGTCGGGTCCGCCGGCGCGTATTGCATGAGCATGGCCAGCCACTACAACTCGCGCGGCAAAGCGGCCGAGGTGTTGGTCAGCGGCGATCGCGCCCAGTTGATCCGCGCGCGCGAGTCGATCAACGACCTGTGGCGGCAGGAGCGCGGCCTCGCGCTCGACTGACGGCGTCCCACACCCGCCAGCCCAGCAGCACTGCCAGCACGGCCGCGTAGGCGATAACCTCGCCGTAGAGCGTCTTGCCGCTGCGCATCCAGAAAAAGTGCAGGATCGCCAGCCCCGCCACCGCGTACACCGCCCGGTGCAAGGCCCGCCAGCGCCGCGCGCCCAGCCAACGGATGGCGACATCGAACGACGTCGCGGCCAACGGGAATAACAGCAGCACCGCCAGCACGCCGACGAGGATGAACGGCCGCTCGGCCACGTCGCGCAACACGGCGTGCCCATCCCAACCCTGATCCAGCCATGCATAGGCCAGCAGGTGCAGCAGCGCATAAGCAAACGTCCACAGTCCCAGTCCGCGCCGCCATCCGGCGAGCGCCGCCCAGCCGGTCCAGCGCCGCAGCGGGGTAATGGCCAGTGTCAGGCACAGCAGCCGCAGCGTCCAATCGCCCAGACCACGAATCAGCGCCTCGGCCGGGTTTGCACCCAGCCGGTCGGCCAGCGCCATCCCCCACAGCCACAGCGCCGGTGCGGACAGTGCCAGCAGCACCCAGGGCTTGGCCGCGCGCAGCCAGCGATCCACGTCAATAAAAGCGCCGCAGGTCCATGCCCGCATAGAGCTGGCCAACCTGCTCGGCATAGCCGTTGAACAACTGGGTCTTGACACGCGGCGCGAACAGCCCGCCCTGCCCGAGGCGCCGCTCGCTGGCCTGGCTCCAGCGCGGGTGCGGCACATCCGGGTTGACGTTGGCGTAAAAGCCATACTCGTGTGGCGCGGCCACCGTCCAGGCGGTTGCCGGCTGTCTCTCCACGAATCGCACGCGCACGATCGACTTGCCGCTCTTGAAGCCGTACTTCCACGGCACCACCACACGCAGCGGTGCGCCGTTTTGCGGCGGCAACATCTCGCCGTACAGACCAAAGGTCAGCAACGTCAGGGGGTGCCGCGCCTCGTCCAGGCGCAGGCCCTCGACATAGGGCCACAGCAGCACGTTGGAGCGCAGGCCCGGCATGGACTCGCGGTCGGCGAGGGTGTGGAACTCGACGAACTTCGCACTGCCCAGCGGCTGCACGCGCTCGATGAGTGCGGCCAGCGGGTAACCGATCCACGGCACCACCATCGACCAGCCCTCGACACAGCGCAGCCGGTAAATGCGCTCCTCCATCGGCGCGAGTTTGAGCAGGTCGTCGATGTCCAGCGTCAACGGCTTGGCCACCAGGCCATCGATTTGCACTGTCCATGGCCGCAGGGGCATGCGGTGCGCGAGCCGAGCTGGCTCGTCCTTGTCGACGCCGAACTCGTAAAAATTGTTGTACTGGGTGACCTGCTCGTAGGGCGTCCATGCGTCGGCGGTGCGGGCGCCAGGCAGCGTGCTGGGCACGGCTGCCAACGGCGGGCGCTTGCCTGGCCGAACGACCGCCGAGGTCGATGACGACCATCCCTTTGGCGCCCATGCGGCGGCAGTGACCAGGCCCAGGCGGCGCAGCCAGTCGCGCCGGTTTTCATAGACCGTACGTGGCGTGATCTCGCTGGGCCGCACGGCAGACATGGCTGGGAATCCCCGTCAGAGCGAGCCGTAGCTGTGCAGGCCGCTCAAGAACATGTTGACACCGAGGAAAGCAAAAGTGGTGATGGCCAGCCCCACCAGCGCCCACCAGGCAGCGACCGTTCCACGCAGGCCCTTCATCAAGCGCATGTGCAGCCATGCGGCGTAGTTCAGCCACACGATCAGCGCCCAGGTTTCTTTCGGGTCCCAGCTCCAGTAGCCACCCCACGCCTCCGCCGCCCACAGCGC
>DYIC01000001.1:0-7208 GCA_020723845.1 Hydrogenophaga sp. | reverse complement strand
AGCACGCTCATCCACAGGATGGCCGACTGGCTGGACAAAAAGTACTTGAGCAAAAACACTTGATCGGCACGTGCCAAGTCGGCACGCCCATCGACCTGATACAAGCCGATGGCCAGCAGCGACAGCGCCGCCACCACCACCGTGAGCGCCTGCACCGGGCGCCAGAACCACGCCAGTGCGATCAGGCTGGGCGCCGTGCCAGCCAGGATCGCGCGTTCATAGACGTCCATGCGCGCGCCATAGACGGCAAACGCAACGGCCGTGCCCGCCAGCACCAGCAGGGCGTACAGCCAGTCCCAGCGCGTGCGCGCCACCAGCCAACCACGCCAGCCCGTGGCGCCGGTGCGCTGTTTGTCCAGTTGCAAATCGATCGTCTGCGATGCCGATGTCATGTCGTCCCCTCCTGGGTGGGCGGATGCAGCAAGCCCTTGAGGCCGTCGAATTCACGATCGTTGTCGAGCAGCTTGCGGTTGCTCGACAGCGCCATCGTCGCCTGACTACCCGCGCTGCCAGTGGGCGCCAACCACACCCACAAGCGCCGCTCGCGCACGTACAGCATGGCAAAAACGCCGATGATGAGCAACAGGCAACCGATATAAACAATGGTCTTGCCAGGGGCACGCGCGACCTGAAACACGCTGGCCTGTACGTGCTCGTAGTCGGTCAGCTCGAACGTCAGCGGCGCCGGATAGAAAAACGCATCCGACAGGGCCAGCACCGCTTGCGTCATGAACGCGGCCGTGGCGTCGTTGCGCTCGGCGGGCGGCAGGCCGGCGCGCTCGCGGCTGAGCTGGTGCAGCTCGAACAGCGTGCCATTGAGGATGCGCAGCAACACCTCGCCCGCGCGCTCGCGCTCGGCCTCGGGGACGTTGGCCTCCAGAAAAGCCGACAGCGCTTGCAAGCCGCCCAAGCGCGGGGCGCCGTTGTGCGGCAGGCGCTCGAGCTCGGGGTCGTCGCCGGCAAACAAATTCAAGGTCCTGTGCGCCGACGCGGTCAGCGCCTCGACCACGCTGGCGGGCTGGCCTGCGGCCGCCATCGCCACATAACGCCGCACCGCCATCGTTCGCAACGCGTCGTCCGCTAACGCGGCGCGCAGGCGAATGAAGCCGTCGAGACTGTCCTTCTCGTCCACCGGTACGCGCAGGTAACGAAACGGCTCGGACGGGGATTCCCGCACGCCCAGCAAGTAAACGCGCTGGCCGTCCAAGTCGATCGGCAACTGGTAATTATGAAATTCGCGCGCTTGCCCAGCCTCGTCGCGCAGCCGGTACGTGATGCTGGGACCGACGTTGCGCAGCACCCGTTCGGTCGCGGTCTTGTTGCCCGCCCCCAGGCGCGACTCGATCGCTTGGCGCAAATCGACCTTGCGCACATCGGCGCCGGCGCCGGCGTTGCCACTGAAGTTTTCCACGTTGATGACGCGCAGCCCGGTGAACTCCAGCCGCAGCCGCTGCTCGCCATTGGTCAACGTGGTGGCTTCGCCGATGCGCCCTTGCACTTCGAACGGCTTGACATGGGCCCCCATCGGTAACGCGCGCAGCTTGACCAGCGAGCCGCCGTCGTCGAAGCTGGACTGATAGATCTGGATCCCCCGATACTCGACCGGGTGGTTGACTTCCACCCGTGCTGGGCGCGCCTCACCGGTGTAGCGGTCGTGGATGACGATATCGCTGGCAAACAGCCGCGGCATGCCCGTGTCGTAGTACTCGACGATGAATTTTTTGAGCTCGACGTCGAACGGCAACTCCTGCAGGATCATCCCCTGGGGTTGCGCGAGCACCGCGACGCCAGCGCGCGTGCCTTCAGTGACGAGCAGGTTGCCCCGAAAGGTCGGGTTGGTGTCGCGCAGTCGGTGTTTGTCCGGAATCTCGGCGATCATGCCGCCGCCCTGCAGGGGCTCCTTGCCGCCAAACCACATCTGCGCGCGCACCATGAGGTCGCCATCGAGCAGCCCACCAATGCAGATGATGACAATGGCCGAATGCGCGGCCAGATAGCCGAGCTTGTTGGCGGCCCCTGCCTTGGCCGCCACCATCCAGCCGGTGCCGTGGGGCGTTTCGCGCGATTGCAGCCGCACCTTCCAGCCGCGCGCCAGCAGCGCCTGCCCGATGCGATGGGCCGCACGCTCGGGCGCCTCGGGCAGGGTCGCCTGCGCCTTGTGGTGAAACGCCTGCAGGCTCTGCTCGCGCACGTGCTCTTTGAACTGGCGCAAGTCGGCCAGAATCTTGGGCGTGTTGCGCGCGATGCACAGCGAGGTGCTGACCACCAAGAACGCCAGAATCAGCAAAAACCACCACGCGCTATAGACCGAATACAGATCCAGCGCGTCAAACACCTGCGACCAAAACGGCCCGAACTGGTTGATGTAGTTGTTGATCGGCTCGTGCTGCTTGAGCACCGTGCCCACCACCGACGCGATGCAGATCACCGTCAGCAGCGCGATGGCAAAGCGCATGGACGACAGCAGCTCCACCACCGTGGCGAAACGGCGCGAGGGCAGCTTGAGCTCGATACCGGCGGTGGAGGCGCTCATGCGGGCAGACGACACGAAAAAGGCAGGCCGACGGTGGGCCTGCCTGGATTGAGAGTGGAGCGTCGGGAGAAGGTTCCGAGGGCAGACAAACGACCCATGCAGATATTACCCGACACTGATATTCCCCTGACCGCCTGCGGGCGTATGGGTGGGCACGTGGTGGGCGCGCCGGGCCACCCACCCCGGCACTCAGCGCAACCCAGCCGTGTACTCGGCCAGGGCCTGGATTTCGCGGTCCGTCAGGTAACGCGCAATCTCATGCATGGTCTTGTTGTTGGCCCGCTCGTTGCTGCGGAACAGCTTGAGCTGCGTCGCGGTGTACTCGGCATGCTGGCCGCTCAGGCGCGGGTACTCGGCCGGGATGCCAGAGCCCGCCGGCCCGTGGCAGCCCGCGCAGGCCGGAATGCGCCGGTCGGCGATGCCGCCGCGGTAGATGCGCTCACCCAAGCGCACCAGCACGGCATCGGTGGCAAATCCCGGCGCGCCCTTCTGGCTGGCCAGCCAGTGGGCGATGTCGGTCATGTCCTGGTCGGAGAGCGCGCTCGCAAAACCCACCATCACGGCGTTGGCCCGCTTGCCCGACTTGTATTCCTTGAGCTGCTTGATCAGGTACTCGGGGTGCTGCTGTGCAAGCTTGGGGTTGGCGGCAGTGGTGGAGTTGCCATCCGCGGCATGGCAGGCCACGCACACCTGACCGTAGAGCGCGGCACCGCGTTTGAGGTCGGGCTGCGCGGTCTGCGCTTGGGCGCTCCAGGGCAAGGTGGCGGCCAGGACGGCTCCGATGAGCGTGGCGATGGGTTTCATGGCTGGGTCGCTGAAGGATGGGACGGCACCGGGGCCGACCCCGACGCCCTGTACGGAACGCCCAATTCTACAATGGCGCCAAACACACCCCGTATGACGACCATCAACCCCTCGACAGCAGCACAGGCACTGGCCTGGCTGCACACGGCGCGCTTCCTCACCGAAGCGCCGCAACTGCAAAACCTGCCCACGCTGGACGTGCCCGAGATCGCGTTCGTCGGCCGCTCCAACGCGGGCAAGTCGACCTGCATCAACACGCTCGCGCAACAGCGCCAGCTTGCGTTTGCCTCCAAGATGCCCGGGCGCACCCAGAGCATCGTGCTGTTCGCGCTGGGCAAGCAAGGCGCCACCGATGCCGTGCTGGCCGACCTGCCGGGCTACGGCTACGCCGCCGTGCCACAGGCCGCCAAGCGGCGCTGGCAGCAGGTCATGGCCAACTACCTGGTCAGCCGCCCCAACCTGCGCGCGGTGGTGATGCTGTGTGACGCGCGTCTGGGCCTGACCGAACTCGACCAAGCACTGCTCGACATCATCCGCCCGCGCGTGGAGCAAGGGTTGGATTTTTTGGTGCTGCTGACCAAAGCCGACAAGCTTTCGCGGCCCGAACAAACCAAGGCGCTGTCCATTGCGCGACTCCAAACCCACGGCGGGGATGCGATGCTCTTTTCCGCCCTCAAGCGCCAGGGTGTGGAGGCAGTGGCCCAACGGCTGTGGGATTGGACGCACGCGCCATCCTCTGCTTGACCCAGGGTGCGGCGGGGCCATGCGCCGGAGCCCCTCCCCATGATTGAAACCTTCGATCTACCGCTGCCCCACGGCATCACTCTGAGTGTGCGCGCCGCTGGCGACCCCACTCGCCCAGTGTTGCTGTTCTTACACGGCTTTCCGCAAGCCGCCTTCGTTTGGGACGACGCGCTGCGCCACTTTGCCGACCCCGCACATGGCGGGTTTCGCTGCATCGCACCCAACCTGCCCGGCTACGAGCGCTCCAGCGCACCCAAGGACGTGCAAGCCTACCGCGCCAAGCACCTGGTGCAAGACATCACGGCACTCATCGAACAGGTGACCGTCCATGGCCCCACACCCGGGCGCGTGGCCGGGCTCGTCGCCCACGACTGGGGTGGCGCCGTCGCCTGGAACCTGGCCGCGCTGCAGCCGCAGCGGCTGGATCGGCTCGTCATCCTCAACTCCCCACACCCGGGCACGTTCTGGCGCGAGCTGCGCACGTCGGCCGCGCAGCAGCAGGCCAGCGCTTACATGAACGTCCTGTGTCGCCCCGATGCCGCACAGTGGCTGGCGGCCAACGGTTATGCCAAGCTGTGGGCTTTTTTTCGGGGGATGTCCGACACGTCCCGGTGGCTCACGCCCGCGCTGCAAGCGCAGCACGAGGCGGTGTGGGCCCTCGGCCTGCAGGGCGGGCTCCACTATTACGCCGCGTCGCCGCTGCGCCCACCCAGTGCCGACGACCCCGGTGCCGCCGGGGTGGAGCTACCCAATGCGCTGCTGCGCGTATCCGTGCCCACGCTGGTCATCTGGGGCATGCGCGACCAGGCGCTGCTGCCCGGCCTGCTCGAGGGACTGGAGGCGTGGGTCCCGGACTTGCGTATCGAGCGGCTGCCCGACGCCACCCACTGGTTGCTGCACGAGCAACCCGAGCGGGTGCTCGCGTCGATCGAAGCGTTCGTCGCGTCAGCCCAGCGGGCGCGGTGATTTGTAGCGCGCATACCCCCACAAGTACTGGGCCGGGGCTCGCGCGATCAGGCGCTCCATCGCACGGTTGATCTGCGCAGCCGCCAGGGCGGCATCAGCGGCCAGGGGCTCGTCCATCACCTGCGACCACGGCTGCACGTGCACCACATAGCCACGCCCCCACGGCAGCCGCTGCCCCCACGCCAGCAGCACCTGCACGCCCGGCTGCTGCGCCAGCCGCGCGGCCAGCGTCATGGTGTAGGCCGAGCGACCAAAAAACGGGGCCCACACCCCGAGCCCCTCGGGCGGCACCTGATCGGGCAGCAGGCCCACCGCCTCGCCCCGGCGCAAGGCGTGCATCAACTGGCGCACGCCGGCCAGCGAGGCGGGTGCCGCCGCCATGCCAGGGCGCTGTCGGGCTTGGCGCAGCACCGCATCCAGCCCAGCGTGGCGCGCGGGGCGGTACAGCACCGTGATCGGCGCGCCAGCCCGGCCAAAGCGCTCGGCATAAGCGCGCGGCGTGACCTCGAAACACCCCAGGTGCGGCGTCAAGAACAACACCCCACGCCCCTGCGCCAACGCCGCCTCGATGTGCGCCGCCCCCTCCCAACCCACGCGCACCGGCGGCCCAAACCACAGGCGCGGCAGCTCCGCCACCTGTTGGCCCGCCGCCCCCACCGACGCCCAGCGCGGCCACCCGCGCAGCCCGGCCAGCCGGGTGTGCTCGCGCCAGCGCCGCCGGTAGTGGGGCGACAACAGCCACACCACCCAGCCGCCTACCCAGCCCAGGGCGTGCAGCAGCGGCAAGGGCCAGCGGGCCAGCAGCGACAACCAACGCATCATGACGGCGGGATTGGGCAAGGGAACGACACATCCCTCGGCGACGCGGATACAATCCGGGCCTATCGCCGAGTTACGGAACTACTTGCGGGCGATTCACAAATGCCGCTAAAGCGTTCGCCATACCACCCGCTCGCGGGGCGCCGGCGCAACGCCGGCAGCCAACCCACAAACGGAGTGTAAACACCATGGCGAACGACTTCCTCTTCACCAGCGAATCCGTCTCCGAAGGCCACCCGGACAAAGTGGCCGACCAGATCTCGGATGCCATCCTGGACGCCATCCTGGCACAAGACCCGCGCTCGCGCGTGGCGGCCGAGACCCTGTGCAACACCGGTCTGGTGGTGTTGGCGGGCGAAATCACCACCAACGCGCACGTGGACTACATCCAAGTGGCGCGCGACACCATCCAGCGCATCGGCTACGACAACACCGAGTACGGCATCGACTACAAGGGCTGCGCGGTGCTGGTGGCCTACGACAAGCAGAGCAACGACATCGCGCAAGGCGTGGATCACGCGAGTGACGACTACCTCAACACCGGCGCGGGCGACCAGGGGCTGATGTTCGGTTACGCGTGCGACGAAACGCCCGCGCTGATGCCCGCGCCCATCTACTACGCGCACCGCATCGTCGAGCGCCAGGCGCAACTGCGCAAGGACGGGCGCCTGCCCTTTCTGCGCCCGGATGCCAAGAGCCAGATCACGATGCGCTACGTGGACGGCCGCCCGCACAGCATCGACACCGTGGTGCTCTCCAGCCAACACAGCCCGGAGATGAGCGACGGCAAGCACATGAAGCCCGCGTTCATCGAGGCGTGCATCGAAGAGATCATCAAGCCCGTGCTGCCCAAGGAGTGGCTCAAGGACACCCGCTACCTCATCAACCCCACGGGGCGCTTCGTCATCGGTGGCCCGCAGGGTGATTGCGGCCTGACCGGGCGCAAGATCATCGTCGACACTTACGGCGGCGCCTGCCCGCACGGCGGCGGCGCCTTCAGCGGCAAAGACCCGACCAAAGTCGATCGTTCCGCGGCCTACGCTGCGCGCTACGTGGCCAAAAACATCGTCGCCGCGGGGCTTGCGCGCCAGTGTCAGATCCAGGTCAGCTACGCCATCGGTGTGGCGCGCCCGATCAACGTGACCGTGTACACCGAAGGCACGGGCGTGATCCCGGATGAAAAGATCGCCGCCATCGTCAACGAGGTATTCGACCTGCGCCCCAAAGGCATCATCCAGATGCTGGACCTGCTGCGGCCGATCTACAGCAAAACGGCAGCCTACGGCCACTTCGGCCGCGATGAGGCCGAGTTCACCTGGGAGCACACCGACAAGGTGCAGGT
>DYIC01000100.1 GCA_020723845.1 Hydrogenophaga sp. | reverse complement strand
CTGCCCGGCCAGTTCATGAGTCTCGGCAGTGCGATGCTGCAAGGACTCGCCCAAGGCGTGCGTAATGCCGCAGAGCAGGCCGTCGCCGCAGTCGGTGAAGTGGCCGCCGGGGTGCGTGACCGCTTCAAGGCGATGCTGGGCATCCGCAGCCCGTCGCGGGTGTTCGCCACGCTGGGCAGCGCGCTGTCGCTCGGGCTGGCGCAAGGGGTGGCGGCCGCGGGGCCGGCGGTAGTGAGTGAGGTCGGGCAACTGGCGCAGTCGCTGCAGGCGGTGCCGTTGTCGCTGGCCAACCCTGAAGTGGTATCGCCAGCACAGGGTCTGCGCCTGCCCTCACCGGATCGGCCTTCGATGGGCTTGGCCGTGCCGTCTGGTCAGATCTCCATACCCGGGAGCCCGTCACTGGCGGCACCGCCTTCGCCCAGCGCACCGCACACGCCCGGTGCGCCCTCGATCCACTTCGCCCCGCAGATCACCATCCATGCGCCCCCGGGCAGCGACCCGCAGGCCTTGGCCGATCTGCTCGACAGTCGGCTGCGCAGCCTGATCCGGGATGCATTGCGCGGCTCCAGTGCCGCGTTGCACGACTGATCGTCTGTCCTGAGTTCCATTTCCTGTTGCGGAGGTTCGCCATGGCCGAACGCGTGATGTTGGCCCTGGGGCCGTTTCGTTTCGAGATGGGGCACGCCACCTACCAGAGTCTGGCCATGAGCCAGTCCTGGCGCTGGCCGGAACAGGCCCGTATCGGGCGAGAACCCGCCCTGCAGTTCACCGGCCGCGAGCCCGCCGAGATCCGGCTGCAGGGTGTGCTGTTTCCGGGGTTCGATGCGGGTCTGGCACAAGTTGAGGAGATGCGCGAACTGGCCGACCGGGGCGAGCCCTTGCAACTGGTCGATGGTCTGGGCCGGGTGTGGGGGTCGTGGGTGATCGTCGAAGTGGGCGACACCCGCAGCGTGCTGATGGACGACGGCCAGCCGCGCCGGGTGGGGTTTGAAGTGAAGCTCAAGGCCTATGGCGAGGATGAGACCGTCACCGACTACTCAGGCGGCTGGAGTCCATTCGCCGTGTTGTCGGTCGTCGATTCGGTACTTACCGACCCCATTGGCGCGATGGATGACCTGCTCGGATCGTTGCCCGGTTTGCTGGAAGAAACAGGGACCGGGAGCGATGTGAGCACGGTGACCTCGGTCCATGCCGCCTTGAAGGAACTGCTCGCCACCTTCGGCGCCAGCCTCAATGGCCTGCACAGCCAGCTGATGTCGGCAGGGCTGACGATCCCCGCCATCGACCCGCTGGTGCAGCAGGTGATTACGGCGGCCAATGCCCCGCTGACTTCCTCTGCTGCACTGGACGCGCAGATCAGCGCCTTGCTCACCGCGGTCAATGCGCTGTGGACCACCGCCAGTCAGATCCAGGCGCGCACCGACCCGGTGCAATACAGCCAGCGCCACAGCGAGATCGCCGGTGAGCTCATCGCCTTGCTGGAAAAAACCCACACCGCCCTGGTTGGGTTGCAGGAGGCCTTGCCATGAGCCGCAAGAAGTTCGACGCCCTGGTGCTCACCGCCTGCGAGGGCGAGATGCTCGATGCGCTGGTCTGGCGGCACTACGGCCGCCTCGACGTGCTGCCACTGGTGATCGAGGCCAACCACCAGTTGGCACGACTGCCCGTCGCCCAGATGCTGCGTTTGCCGGGAGGCACCCCTGTGCTGATGCCCGCACTCACCGACCAGCCGGTGTTGCCGCTGGTCCGGATCTGGTCGTAAGGGAGACACACGATGCAGCCCACCTTCCTGATCCTCGCGGACCGTACCGACATCACCCGCGCCGTGGCCGACAGGCTGCTGGAGCTGGTGGTGACCGACGAAGCCGGCTTGTCCTCCGACACCTTGCGCCTGACGCTGGATGACCGGCGCCGAGCCGACGGGGCGATTGCGCAGCTGCCCAAGATCGGCACGGTGCTCGAAGTCTCGCTGTCCTATGCCGGCCGCGCCTGGGTGGCGATGGGCAA
>DYIC01000099.1 GCA_020723845.1 Hydrogenophaga sp. | reverse complement strand
CGGCGCCCAGATGCGGCAGGACATGCTCCAGGAAGAAAAGTGAAACGACGATCTGGTCGCGCTGCGGCATCAGGTGCATCCGCAGCCGCTCTGCCTGCCCCTTCAGGTCAGCCTCCGGAAACATCTGCCGCAGCAATTGGGCAATGGTCATCGGCGCAAAGCCCTCCGCTTCCGCCGCCGGGTCGTCCGCCAGCAGTTCCGCGGCGGGCGCCTGGCAGGCTGCCTCCACCGCGCCCTGTGCGCCCCCGCACGCTTCCAGGTGGTCCGTCAGCCAGCGCGCCAGGGCGCGCGTGTCCGCCGCGGTGAGCGGCAGCGACATCGCCACCCCGTAGCGCTGGTCGTTCCGGCTGACCAGTCCGTTCAGCCGCTGCCAGACCGCATCGCTCCGCACGCGGTTCCAGAAGGTGCGCTCGGTGATCCCGCACAGCCGCGCGATTTGTTTGCCCGAGAAACGCCCGCTCTTCTGTCCGCTCCGCCCGCCTGCCCGATAGGCTGCCTGGCGGAAGCCCACGTAGAACCACCCCAGGTCGGGTCCCAACGCTTTCAGCCAGCGCTGGAAGTAGCCCGGCAGATAGACCGCACGCTCCGGCCTCACCGCCTGCTCGTACAGCGACCCCGCTTCGGCGCTGATCTCGATCTCGCTCGTCTCCGCTTCGGTCTCGACCTCAGTCTCGGTCTCGGCTTCAACATCCTCCCCTTCTGCTTCGACCTCTTCTTCGGATTCTTCCTCCTCCGCCACGACGAAGCGCAGGTCTTGCGCGCCCGGCTGCAATTCGAGCAGTTTGCGCATGGCTTTTGCCCAGACGCGGTTTTCCAGCCACTCGCGCGCGTAGCCGCTGTGCGCCGCGACGGTCAGTACGCCGCCTTCCCAGGCGATCCCGCGCGTCCCGCGCACCCAGGTCTCGTAACTGGCGCGCGGTATCTCCGCCTCCAGCGCCTGCAAGATTTCGTTCCACAGGGTTTCAGTGTCCATGCGTTCTCCGTTTCATTCAATTTCTGACAGGCAGAAATTGGAGGGCAATTTCTGCCTGTCAGAAATTGAATGCCTCCAGAATGTTCTCTGCCGCTTCCTGCGCTTCCCGGTCGTCCTGCTCGTCCAGAGCAGCGCCCAGCGCAACCCCGCCGCTGCGCAGCGCGCGCTTCAATGCCTTTACACGCTGTCCCACCGGGATGCTCCGCAGCCATTCGATCAGGTCCGCGTCCAGTTCGGGATCGAGCCGCATTGTGATTTCAATACGCACACTGCCGCGCGGGGGACGCCCAGCCATTCTCACTTCCGCTTTTTGGTTTGCTGCATTCGAGCCAGTTTGTACAGCCCGCGCGCTGTCGCCAGCACTGGCTGCTCAGGCACGAAGGCTTTGGCGCCGAAACGATCTTGCATCGCTTTGGCAAGCAGGATCGCCCCGCCGCCCACCACGATCACGCGGTCGAAGCGCCGGTACGCCTGCCCCCAGCGCTTTTCGATCTCGCCGCCCACTTCACGCGCCCAGACCGGCAGGGCATCGTGATAATCCAGTTTCCCGCCGCGCAGCTGCGCATCCAACTCTCCCAGCGAGTACAGCCCCTGGCGGTTGACCAGTTCCAGCAGCCGCCGCACCCCGCTGGTATTGCCAGTGGTGAAGCGCTCCACCGGTGCTTTGTCGCGGATGACCAGCAGCTCAATCGTGTTGAAGCCGATGGAGACCACGCCCACTTCTTTCGTCAGCGCGCTTTTGCGCTCCGCTACGAATTGCCCGCCCTCGTCCAGCACGTAGTCGAACAGCGCACCCACCGGTTGCGGCGTGACGACGACATTCTCAATTTGAACGCTATGTTTGCGTTCGTCCGATTCCCAGGCGTGTCCGCCCCGCAGCCATTCACGCACGGCGGAGGCGTTCCGTTGCGCCTCCTCGCCCGACAGGGTTTCAATCGGCAGTCCGACCGCCATCGTCTCGATTTTCTCCGGTAAACCGTGCGCCTTATTGAAGGCGGTCAGCGCGCCATACAGCAGCGCGCGCATCTCCGGCGAGCCGGTCAGGCGGTCATAGTCCAGGTTCTCCACCGGACGCCCGTAATCATGCGCGCCCAG
>DYIC01000038.1:21329-23008 GCA_020723845.1 Hydrogenophaga sp. | reverse complement strand
GTAGCAATGAGTTAAGTCGTTCTACCATAACGACTTAGCAAAAGGAAGGGAGGTAGTCATGGTGACCTTATATCTCCTGCTCCTGGCTTGGCTCATGGGTGGCTCACCGCCGGCCCAAGTGCATGGCGCCGACAACGCAAGGGTAATCGTCTGCTACTATACCCCCGCGGGGTGCTACTGTGTCGAACTGCCGCAGGATCGGCGGCCACGGCGGCGGCTCTTGCCGGCCCCTCCGCCGGAGGACCGACAGGCGCGGCCACACCGGTATGACCAGCTACCGTGACGGCATAGGCTACGACAGGGCCCGGGGCCTGTGGCGCGTCCGCGTCTGCCGGGCAGGGCGCATCTACAAGGCCAGCGCCCGCAGCAAGGAGGAGGCCGAGCGCATCCGTGACCTCCTCCGCTACGGCCGCGGCAGCATCGAGGAGTCCTGGACGCTATCCACAGCCGCAGCCCAGTGGATCTCCAGACTCCTCGCGATAGGCAGGAGCCCCGAGACGATCCGGTACTACGATGCCAAGCTTGCCGCGCTCTTCCGGGGCCTGGGCGACCGACTCCTGACCTCCATCACCGATGCCGACATCTCCGCCTATGTCCGGGCGCGGCGCGAGGCTGGCGCGAGTGGCCGCACCATCCGCGAGGAGCTCGCCATCCTTGCCCGGGTCTATCGGGCCGTCCGCGTCCCCCTGCCGTGGGTCATGCCGCGCATCAGGATCGAGGAGCGATACCGCCGCGCGCCGCAGCCGGAGGAGGTCGCCCGCCTGTGGCTCGCCCTTGGCCAGCATCCGGCACGAGCAGCGCTGGGCCTCTGTCTGCTCGCTGGCCTGCGGGCGTCGGAGGCCATGCGCGCCCGGGCGGAGTGGTACGACCGCGAGCGGCAGGTCCTTGTCCTGCCCGGGCGGGCCACAAAGACAGGGCGCTCCCGGGAGCTCCCGGTCGTGGCAACTCTGGCGGCGCTCATCCCGGATCGTGGGCCGATTGTCCAGGCGAGCGAGCTCGCCGTCCGTGACGCCTTCAGGCGCGCATCGGCCAAGGCCGGACTCCCCGAGTGGTCCGGCCCTGGCCTAGGGCGACATGCGTTTGCGACCTGGTGCGTGGCCTTTGGGGGCAGGGTGCTTGAGCAAGTTGCGGACGCGCTCGGACATTCGCGGCCAGGATTGCCGACCGCGCGTTATGTCCACGCCGTCGCCTTGCAGCCCATGCTCCGCCCGATGGCCGAGCTGGTCGAGCGCCTCCTTCTGGACGCCATCGCCGCCGTCCAGGAGGGGGGTCACGACATCCCTGTACCCAATCTGTACCCGGCGGCAAATCGATGACCCGCGAAAATGCTTGTGTGGAAGCGCACGGGGCCTGGTGGCCCTCGCGGTCTTCAAAACCGTTGCTGCTGGCATGCAAAGCTTGTGCCAGTCCTTTATTTTCAAGCACTTAGCATTTTCGGAAATCGCCAATTCCGCCAGGTCGGCGGTAATGGTGTACCCGAAATGTACCCTGAATGGCGGATCACCGAACGGCGAGATGCCGAGGATGGGTGACGGCCCGACTGGCGGCAGAGTGACGCGCTGCGTCACCGCAAAATGCCGTGGTGACGCTTTTGGCACGACTGCAACAGCTTGCCGTACAAAGGCTTAAAGAGCGCTTTTGTCGTTAAAGCGCTGTCCTGGGCGCCGGAAGCGCCATAA
>DYIC01000038.1:0-21229 GCA_020723845.1 Hydrogenophaga sp. | reverse complement strand
AAGGGAGGAAACGATGGCTGAATACAAATGGCTCGGCCCGCTCCAGGCTCTTAGCCTGGAGAAAAAAGTAGGAGGAAGGCCCATGAGCGATTTTGCGCAGTACAGCTTGTGCGTGGAGGACACCACTCCGGGCGGCTTCGGGAGTCTATCGTTTGCTACCCACGGGACACTACCCGAGGCCCGTGGCGCCTGGCGGAGGGCCATCAGGGATTACCAGCAGGACGGCTGGCGTCGGCTCCAGCGGATCCCGCGAGAACTAAGGGAACTGCTGGCAGCGCGCGGCAGCGTGCTCTGGGAGTACGTGGCATACATGGCGCGCCGTAAGGACCGCGCGCTTGTCTATCTGATCGCGCACGGCGCGGAAGAGAGGTGACGTATGTCAGCGCTGCAGGACGTACTCCGCGTGATGTCACAGGCCGAACTCGCCCGGAGACTCGGGGTGAGCCCGGCTACGGTCTGGCGATGGGCTGCGGGCAAGTCGCGCCCGCAGCCGTCGCATGTTAAGAGGATGGAGGAGCTGCTTGAACAGTTCCGAGAGGAGAAAAGGGGGGGCTATGGCGACACAACACAAAAACAAAGTTAGTAGCGAAACACTGCGAACAGACTGGATGAGGGAAACTTTATGCCGACCGGAAAAATCGCGACGGGAGTGTGTTTACAAACTCTCGAACCCCCATCACAGATGCAACGACTATTGTTTTTTCGCGAACATGCCGCGCCTTCTTGACCACTGCGAGTGGTGGCGCGCTCCCGATGGTGCCTGGGTGCTTACGGCCCATCCGTACATGCCCATCCATAGCGAGGCCGTAGCCGAGCTGCGGGGCTTTGCCCTAGCGCTCGGAGCGGAGCTTCTACCGATTTCCAAAGAAAAGTCGTGGTATTATCCAGGGCGTACAGCGTTAGTCGTACTGTGGGGGAGGACGAGCGGTGGATGGCCGCTGAGGAGAGCAGAGCGATTCAAGAGGGGCGCAGAGCCAGTACCACAGTGATAACCAGTGACGTTGCGCGCCCCGTGCCCGGCTTTCGCCGGGCACTTTTTTTGCCTACAGGCGAAAAAACTCGCGGGGATTTTTCCCTCGGCCTACTGGATGCCGTGGAGGTCGGGCGACGGGCGGAGTCTGTCAGGCGATGGCTGGAGCGTCTGCTCGCGCATGGCCCACGGCAGGAGGCAGCGCTCCCAGATGAGCCGGCTGTACGCGACAGACGCCTCGATGCTGCCGTCATGCGTCCCGCCGGCCACGTGGGCGAGCTCGTGGATCATGATCGTCAGGCGATGAGCAGCATCCAGGCCCCAGTACCGCGGACAGAGGACGATGACGGCGTGCCCTGCCGGGACGTAGGCGATCAGGCGGTCGTCCCGACAATTCGCGGCTCCGAGGAAGAGCACGTACCTGTAGGCTCGCTGGAGCCTGCCGGGCTCGAGGCCGAGCCTGCTGGCACAGAGTCCGCCGGCGAGGATGCGGCCGGTGGCGTCCCAGTCGGAGCGGAGGACGGTGTACTGCTCAGCGGTGATGTCCCTAGCGAGTGGCTGGTGATCGGGGTCAGGCTGGCAGGTGGCGGCAGACAGCAGAAGGCTGCCTGCGAGGATGATGCCACACGAGCGGCGCATTAGTTTGCTTTGTCACCCGGAGGCGGAGAGGAGGCGTGCTCGATCAGCTCGTCAATAAGCGCCCGCAATTGGCGCGCCTCGTCCACCGTGAGCCAGTACCAGTCGTCCTCGTCGGCATCCGGGGTTGCGATCATCAGGCCCCAGTCGCCGTCTATTTCGGCAATGCTGATGCGGAGATTTCTCATCCGATCTCCTTTTGCCTAGACCTGGATCCTGATGTCGGGCTCGAGCCGTCTGCCGTCTGGCGTGCCGCGCCGGATGAAGCGGATGGAGATCAGTGGCGGCGCCGACGGCTGGCGCGGGTAGCCCCGGCGCTCCATGTAGTGGGTGCCGTTCGCGTTGGCGTAGTCGACGAAGCTCGCGCAGTTGACGATGAAGACGCGCCGGTCGCGGATTTCCATGCCCCTGCGAGTCCATGTAAGCTCTTGACGCAGTTCGACATCGAGCCTTGATGCGTGGTTGTGACCGTAGACCGCGACGTCCCAGCCCCACAGATGGTCAAACCATTCTCTAGCCCCAATGTACCCTTTCGCGTACTTTCCGCCCCAGGCGCCGTGGTGGTAGGCGATCGTGAATGCGCACTTGTACCCGCTGACTTCGATCTGGTAGTGGACCAGTCCTGAGTAGCCGCCACAGGAGGCGCCCAGCTCATGAGCGATGATGGAGGTGGCGTCGACTCCATGGCGCTTTTCGGCCTCGTCTTCGTGGTTCCCACGACTGATGAGATCCCATTTGAGGCCGAGTGCTTTGAGGCGCTCGATGGCGAAATCGATAGAGGCGCGGAGGAAATCATCCCGCGTTGCGACCGCTGCCGGGCGGACCGAAGGCTTGAAGCGCTTGAGGTCGCCCGGCAGCACAAGGTCGCAAACGTCACCGATGGCGATGGCGTGATGGTGCGGCAGCTGGGCGCGCTCGGCAGCGATCCGGCGCAGGCGGTCGTAGTCGCAAAGGCTTGAGTCGACATGCAGGTCAGAAAAACAGGAGATGTGAAGCGTCTCGGTCAAACTCGAAAGCTTGACCGGGACGACGGTTAAGCGCGTACTAGGCATGAGGGAGGTGCTTGCGGACCAGCCTCTTGATCACCTCCCACAGGCCCGCGGCCCCTAGGACGGTCGAGGCCAGGCCGAAGAGGGCCTCGTACCAGGTCAGGCGGCCATCGGCGACCGCGCCTTCGATGTAGAGCAAGAACGCGAGGACTGTCGAGACCACAAGCGTCTTTGACCCTTCGATGAACGGCAACACCCGCCGGATCAGCAGGACCAGGAACGACAGCAACGCCAACTGCTTGGCGGTCGGCACCCAGAGCACCTTGTTAGAAAGGCCAAACCAGGAGTCGATCGCCGACAGGATCTTTTGCCACAGCGGGGGCTCCGCCGGCGGTGGCGGAGTGACTACCTGGTATCCGTCTGGGCAGACGTCGGCCCATCGGTAGCCGGAGAGGCCGATTCCTGGATTTTGCTGCATTGCGATGCAGGTTTTGTTCTCGTCATTGACGAGATATCCGCCGGCAGCCCATAGTGCCGGCGCCAGTACCATGACTCCAGCCGCTGCCAGAGCAAACGCAGCAGCCAACCTAGCGGTATGACGACTTTTTTTCATAGTTCCCTCCATTGCCGGCGTTAGCCGGCCTGTTGATGAAGCTTTTCCCACGCGGAGACAGCGGCAGCCCAGCAGGAAGCCCATGATCCAGGCCTCGGGACGCCGGGCCGCCAGGCCTCCAGATAGACCTGCCAGGCTTTGCCGCGGTCGAGTGCCAGCGGCAGGTAGATCGAGCGCAGCAGTGCCCGCGCGACGCTGGCAGCAAACAGCTCGGAGTAGCGTAGCGCCTCGCGCAGTTGCCCCGGCTGGAGGTCCAGCCGATCGGCGATCTCCAACAGCGGCGGGCCGACGCGGGGATGCTGGATCACAGCGTCAAGCGTCTGTGGCTCGATCTGCCAAAAGCTCAGCGCCGGGCCCGATGGCCGCTGATAGCGGGCAAGACCCATGCTCTCCTGCAGCGCGATGGCCGTGAGGTAGACCTCCGGAGCCTTACCGCGCCAGGGTTCGGGCCAGAGGAGCTCGGCTGCTTTGACGATGTAGAGGAGACCCCTAGGGTCCATACGACTGCTCGCTGCGCATCACCTCGATCTGAGCCTCCAGCTTGCTCAGGCGCCGCTCGTGCTCGATCGCAAGCTGCGAGATGGCCGAATGCAGGCTCGCGATGGCATCCGAGAGGCGCTGGATCTCGCCCGAGAGCCGGGCGATGTCGCGGTCGAGCGCTGCGCGGTCCCGGCGCGCCAGGATCAGCAGAGCGCCCCAGAGAGCAGAGATCACTGCGGCGATGATGGCTGTGATGTCCATCGCTACCTCGGTAGAGCGAGCTCGATGAGGTCGACAAACACCCCGTAGATGCCGCCTGCATTGGTCAGCTCGAGGCGGCTAGCCGCCGTCGTCCACGTAGTCGATCCGCTGGCTGTAAGCGAGCCGCTCGCGATGGTCGCGGTGACCGTAGACCCGTCGCTCGAGATGACCGCGTCGACCCACCCGGAGGCATAACCAGAAAGAGCACAGATGACTGTGCCTGATGACGTTTCGACCTGAGCTGTGCCCGGGGTGCCGGTGTTGACGGATACGGCGATACCGCCAAATTTCAGCTTCCAGTTGACGCTGGACGCAGGCTTGAGGACCACCCGCAGCGAAAAAGCCTGGCCGGACGACGGGGTGATCTGATGATAGATCCCAGTGGTGCTACCCGAGACATTGCATATGCCAAATCGGCCGGCCTCTGTAGGGTACGAAATTGCTGGCGATCCCGAGAGGAGCCAGCCCGTCTCGCCCACGGCGCCGGAGGCCGTGCCACCGCTCGTAAAGTCGTCGCGCAGAACATAGAGCTCAGCAGCCTGCGTCGTCGTGCCGCCGGTCTCGGATGGCGCTGTGTAAGTGCCTAAATCAAAATCGCTTGCGCTCCATGGGATGCACTGCAGCTCGTAGCGGCCGTCGGGGTGGGCGATGACGTCGTCGATGAGCAGTTCCCGGGAGCCGAGAACCGCATGACTCAGCGTGACGCGCTGGCCTGGCCTGAGATCCTGCGCCGAGTAGTCGCAGATGAGCGCGAGCCGCGATGCTGCGGCGCGGGCCCTGTTGAGCGCCGTCTTGGCTATGCGGACAGCGTCCTGGTAGGCCCCCACCGGCAGCAGGCCGAGGTCGAGCTGGCGGATGGCCTCGCTCTGGGTCTGAGCACCAGCGGTCTCCACGCGGACCTCGTGCTCGCGCCAGGTGGTGGCGTCCATGTATCGGGCACGGACCGCGTTCGGGTACTGCGCGATGCTCGCCTTGAGCGCAGGCTCCTCGACCAGGCGGATAGGCCCGCTGGCGGAGACTGTGCCGGCGTTGGATGCGGCCGAGTCGAGCCGCAGCGCGTAGGAGCCGTCATAGACGAGGCGGCCGTGCATGGCCGTGAGCAGCGAGCGGATGTCATCATCATCAACGCTGATCGAGGAGCGGTTGCGCACGACAGCCGAGGCCTGGATGGTCACGCTGCTGGCCACGGTGTCCCAGTCGCTGGCCAGCCTAAGGCCGGCGCCGTACCAGGTGTCCTGGAGCAAATCCTTGAGGAAAAATGCCGGATTTGTCGTATAGGTGCCGCTCGGACTGCATTTCCGGCCGCGCACCACGGCGCTCACGTCGGGCATCCCGCCGATCGGCGCCTGGCCGAGGTTGAGCTGCATGGCGATGTAGGCGACGCCGGGCAGCGCCGTGATCCAGTCGGGATGGCGGAGGATCGTGCTCGGGCTTTGCGTGAGTGAGCCGGTGAATAACTCCAGGCGGTGCCAGGGCTTGGTCGCCGGATAGACCTCCGTGCCACCGACATAGACCTTCTCGATCGCGTCGATTTCGCCGAGGGAGACGATGGCGGCCAGCTCGAGGAGCGTGGCACCAAGGAGGTGCAGGTGCACGATCGGGCATGCCACCTTGGTGCGGCCATAGACGATCGGCCACGGCTGGCCTATGGGCGAGCCGGAGATCTGGATGGAGCGGGTCTCGGCCGCGTGGCGGTACGGCAGCCGTGCCGGCATCAGGTCTCGCTCCCCGTCGCCTCGGATGCAACGATCTCAGCAGTCGCCGAGACCGTGCTCCCCGCATACATGGCGCGCATGCCGTAGCTGGTCACGCGCCCCCAAAGCAGCCGCCGGCCCCAGGCCGACAGCGTCACGGCCTGGCCGTTCGCCGGCGCTGTGCGCAGTCCCACGGTCCATCGCCGGAGCGTGAGGTCGCCGGCGATGTACTGGCCCGTGGGCGTCGGGACGTAGCCCATCTTGTCGCCCCACTCTTTGCTGGGCACCATGCCGCCGTCGGGCTCGAAGGCGATAATCATTGGCCGCCAAACGCAAAAGTCGAGAGAGGCCGCCGCAGCAGACGCCAAGAACTGAACAACTAGAGGGAGTGCCGTGAAGGGAGCTACCACGCCGGAGTAGAACGTCCACCCTTGCGACGGCGGAACCACCGCGAGGGGGGAGACATCTCTGAACGCGACCGTAACAGCATTTGTTTCGGAAAGGTTCCGAACCCACAGGGCGAGGTACCACCTCCACCCGGCCGGGAGATAGGCACTGTCGTAGCCGACATTGTGCAGCTTGGCTATACTGGTTCCACCCGAGGTTTGGACGCGCCACGCGGTGGCGCTCCCATCGGGAGCGGTCTGCCCGCCCGTCCTGGTAACCGTCGCCTCAAATAAGGCGACCCACTTCGCGGTGTCTCCCAGGTTTTCCGAGGATGGGAGCAGATTCTCCCAGCCGATGCCCCACTCGGAGCTCGACTGGGCGGTCCCGCCCACCTTAAGGGTCGGTGTGACCGAGAGGTCCACGTCCGTCAGCGGGACGCGCCACCAGGTGGTGCTGCCATCGCCTGTGCCGACGGGGATGTCGGCATGACCCTGGTAGAGCGGGCTGTAGATGTGGCACGGAGCTTGCATACCCTTGAGCGCGCGCAGCTGGGCATCCAGGTCGAGCGCCTCCTGCGGCGAGAGACCCTTCCAGTCGAGCTGGACCCGATGGAGAGGGCTCGAGCGGATGCCGCGAGCGGAGACGATGGAGCCGTCGATGCCCTTGATGGGCTGTGCGGCCCAGTCCAGATCCTCGCGGGACTCGATGGTCGGTGGCGGATAGATCAGGAGCGACATCGCTATCTCCCGAGATGGCGCCTTGGCTGGCGCGGTCCTGGCGCCGGCGTGAGTCTCTGGCGTGGCTGCCGCGGACCTCCCGGCGCTGGCGTGAGCCTCCGTTGCGGCTGGCGCGGCGCCGGCGTCTCAGGCTGCTCAGACGGCTGCGGCGCAGCCGGGCGCTCGACGACGACGACAGGCGTCGCAGGTGTTGCCACGCGATAGGAGATCTCTTGGCCAGGGATAGGCGGCGCCACAAAACCGCCGTACCTGCGCAGGTTGCCCCACGACGGCAGCGCCCACGGGCCCGGTAGAGGCTCCCAGGAGATTCGGCGCCGCTGGATCATGGCGGCGTCGAGCTGGAAGGTGACAGCGGCCGCCGCTGTGGTAGCAATGTGCATGCCAATTTTAGCCGTGTTCGCAGGAGCAGTGGCCGACACACTGACGCGCTGCCAACTGCTGGACAGTGCGACGTCGGCGTACTCGGTCGAGGTGCCGATCAGGTTACCCGCACTGTCGTACCAGCGCAGGCGGATGCGCAGCGTCGCGCTGCCGCTCGCCGCGCGGACATACGCCGAGGCGCAGTACGTCCCGCCGGCGGAGCCGGAGGCGTAGCCGGCCGACGCGAGCACGACGCCCTGGGCGGCGACTGTCCCGTCACACGCTGCCTGCAGGCTAGCGGACCCGTGGTAGGCGGCCGTCGTGGCCCGCGAGATAGTGACGCCTGAGCCAAAGGCTGTCCAGGCCGATGCGTCGGTCTCGATGCTCGCCGCGTTGTCGCTTGCTAAGAGGTTGTAAGGATTTGACTTACAGCCGATTGTCGTCTTGTCGCAGCCGACACCTGAGGCCAGGCACTGGCTCGATCCGTACCGCCATGCGCACCGCTGGCTCATGAGCAGGCCGTAGATGCCGATGCCCAGCAGAGAGCTGGTCCGCCACGGCCGCAGCTCTAAGGCCACCAGCGGCGGATGCCACTCCGCGTGACTGACCCGCAGCAGCCAGTCGCGCTTGGTGGTCCAGCCGGAGCCGGAGTCCTGGAGCTCGATGTAGTGCGCCTGCCGGCCGATGATGCTGCCGTCGGCGATCATGGCAGCGAGGCTGTCGGTCGGATCACCGACGGCGACGCGCACCAGACCGTCGGAGTAGCTGATCGGCTCCGCATCGACAGCCGATGGCTTGCAGGTGACGACCGCGCCGTAGCTCGACTCATCACTCGACCAGTAGGTCACCGAGACCTGGATCTCGCGATCCCACGAGGTCCAGCCGTTTGTGACGCCATCCAGCGTCAGGCAGCGAGCGTAGGAGGGATCAGCCATACTATGCCCACCCTGTCGGCTCAGGCTCCACCGGGACGCCGGCCGCAGCGCTGAGCTGCGCGATCGCGGAGGCGGCCGCAGCAGCAGCCGCAGCAGCAGCTCCGGCCGCAGCGGCGAGAGAGGAGACCGACGCCGCAGCAGCCGCCGATGCGTCGCTCGCGTCGCCGATCGCGCGCCGGAAGCGGTCCATGTCCTCACGCTCGGCTTGGCGCGACTCGCGTTGGGCTTGTTCTTCCTCCTGGATAGATTGCGTAAGCTGTTGGTGTAGCGAAGTTTCCTGCGTCAACACATTTTGGATGCCCTGCAAAGCGCTGTCGAGCTGGTCGAGCTGGGCCTTGGCTTTCTCGGCGAGCTTGTTCAGCGTGTCGTTGTAGGTGGACTCGAGCTGATCGAGCAGCGACTTTGCGACGTCCTTCAGGCCCGCATAGCCCTTCTGGCCGCCAAGGCTATACAGCTCCTGCAGCAGCCCCATGGCCCGCTGCCAGGCCTGCTGGGCCGTGGCCAGGTCTCCGGCGCCAGCGATCTGGCTCTGCAGCGCGGCAAGCTGATCCTGCAGCCACTGAGCGTACGTGGCCGTCCCGCCGGCTTTGGCCTCCTGCTGCGCCCAGCCGAAGCGCATCGCGTCGGCCTGCATCTGGGCCTGCTGCTGGGCGGCGAAGATTTGCTGGATATAGGCCTGCAAAGCGCCCATCTGCTGCTCGATGGCGGCAGCGAGCTCCTGCGCGCGGGCGACCTGCTCCGGGCTCGTCATCTGCTGCATGGCGCTGATGCCGGCCGAGATTTGCTCAAGAACGTCTTGCGTTCCCTTGGCCAGGCGCTCCTCGATGGTCATCGACCACTCCTCCCGGAGCTGGTCGAGGCTCTTGCTGAGCTCGCCATGCAGATCCTTCAGCTTTAGCAGCGCCTCAATGTAGGCCTGCAGCTCGCCGATGGCGGCCTGGAACTCGCCCTCCTGGAAGCGCCCCATCAGCTCGCCCATGCGGCCGGCGGAGACACCGAGGCCGGCCAGGCCTTGCTCGATCGCCGGTTTGTACAGTTCGAAGATCGAGCGCGGCAGTTCGCCGGCCAGAATTTGCTTCCAGATTTGGCCGGTATCGCCGGCCTTACCCTGGGCCGAGAAGCTCCACTTCGAGACGTCAGGCTGCGCGACGCCCAGAAGCTCGATTAGCGATCGGAAGCCGGCGAAGTAGCTCCGGGCCGTGTCCCTCAGTTGCCGGAGGCGCTCGTCTTCCTCGGCTTGCGAGATGCCGGTGATGTCGACGATCCCGCGCCCAGCGTAGTCGAGGCCGACGTTGTAGCCGTAGGTCTTTGCCCCCGATGTCAGATAGCCGAGGACGCCGCCGATGATGGCGCCGATGACGGCGCCGACTACGTTGCCTACCGCAAAGCCCATGCTGGCGCCAGCTATCGCCCCGCCAGCCGCGCCCATGCCCCGATTGCCACGGGAGGCGCCGTAGCCCCACAGCATGGTGCCGCCCACGGTGCCGATTTGGCCCCAGTTGACCACACCACCCTCGCTGACAAACCCGCCTGCCTGGAGGCCCTGCATGAGGGAGCCAGTCTTGAGCGCCTCGCCGATGGTGGTGCTCAAGATACTTTGTGCCTGCCGGCCGAGTTCCTCAAAGATCCCGGTCCAGGCCTCTTTCGCGTCATCACCGGTCAGTGCGCCGAAAATCCCATCAGTGAGCGCAGGCGCAAGCGCAGCAGCAGCCTCGCGTCCAGCGTTGCCCCAGACGTTCTTCCACCGCTGCCACCAGGATTGGTTTTCTGGCGGCGGAATGAAGGCGTCCTCTAGCAGGCGCTGGTTCTCATCATGCCACCGCCCCAGGGCTGGGATGAGCTCGGTGTCCACTGTGTCCGCGTGCTGGCTGGCCATGAAGTCGGCCAGCTCCATCTTGCTCTTGAGCGCCTCAAGGTCGGGGATCGAGAGCGTGATGATGGTCTCGTAGTCGCCATACCGCTCGGAGAGGGTCTGGACGAGACCGATCTGGACGCTCTTCTCGCGGTTCAGTTCTTCGATCAAGGACTTGAGCTGTGTGAGCTGCCTATCCTTCAGCTCTTTGACCCGCTTTTCTTCATCCTCGAAGGCCTTCACCGCCAGCTTCGTGGCGCGCTCCATCTCCTGCTCGGAGATGGCGGTCTCGCCGGCGACGTCGCTGACCTTCTTGACCTGGATGCGCGCCTTCTCCGCGCCGTCTTTCAGGCCGAGGAGCGCCGCGCCGGCGTTGACGCTCTCAGCGCTTGTCAGGCCGAGACCTACAGCCAAATCTCCGAGCGTGTCGAGGACGCCTTTCAGCCCGCGGCTTTTACCTTGACCGATGAGCTCATTGACGGCGCCGAACAAGCCTTGAACGCCCGAAGTGAATGCCTTAATAATTGGAAGAAACGTTGTCCCAATAACTTCGGCAGTATCGCCAATCTCCTGTTTCATGATCTCGATACTGCCTGCAGCCGTTTGGCCCATAGCGACAGCCACGCCACCGATGCGCTTTTCAAGCTCCTGGAGGAGTAGCGACTGCGCTCCGGCTTGGTCGCCCATCTCGACCATGGCCTTGATGTTGGCCTCGATCTCGGGCTTGAGCACAACCCCGGCCTTCTTCAGCGCGCCCATGGAGCCGACGGGATCCTCCAAGGCTTTGCCGAGAGTACGCGCGGCCGAGCTCATATCGGTCCCCAGCATGACGGACAGGTCAGCCGCGAGGGACAATGTCTTGGGGAAAATGTCTTTGTTGATTGTCTGATAGGTCAAGAGAACCGCTGCAGCGCTCTTGACGTGCTCGTCCGCGATGCCGGTCGAGCGCTGGATTTCAGTCGCGAGGTCGCCGATCTCGCCAGCGGTCACGCCAGCCTGGCCGCCAGTCGCTCGGATGACGGCCTCTAGGCGAGCATCGGCTATCTCCGCCTCCATGGCTGCCTTGGCGGAGCCAATCAACGCTGTCCCCACGGCGCCAATAGCGCCAATGACGGTCGCCCCTTGGAGGGAGATGCCAGCCCACTTTTGCAGGAGCTGGTCCGTTGTTTGCGTCAAGGCCGACGTCGGGTGGATCTGCGCCTCAAGGCGAGCCTTCAATTTCTCCGAAGCATCTTTGAACTGCTCGGCGGTCAATTTGCCGGCGCTGAACGCCTCGTTTAGGAGTTTCTGGTCGCGCTCGTAGCGCTGGGTGGCGGCTCGCGTCGGGTCCAAGCGGTTGAGCAGGTTGCTGAGACGCCGGTCAAAAGACGCAGTCTCGCTGGCCGCGGACTGGCCAGTAGTGGCGACCTTGCCCAGCTCGCCCGACAGCTCGCCTAGGGCCTTGACCGCCCCTGCAGCGTCGACGGAGACCTCGACTATCGCCCGACCTTTAGCCATCGGTTAAGTCCTTGGTGCGCCTAAAGATAGCATCTCGCCAGGTTGCCCTATAAGCCGTTTGGCTGCATTTGCAATAGTACAAGTGCGGGGAATTTTGAGAATGGCTTATAGAGCCTTTAAAAAGCATGTGTTTTCAACAACTTAAGCCTGACCTGCTCGGATTTTGAGACAACACCGGAGGCACCACAATATATTGTGGTCCGCATCGCAAGCACCACAAGATATGGCACCATTGCATTTGCAGTGCTCTCTCGGTCACTCGTTTTGCCGGCTGAGCGCGCGCTCGAGCTCAGCGGCGTAGTCCGCCGCATCGCCGTAGGCCCGGCGGCGCTCATCACCCTCTGCAGCGACCGCCAGCAGCTCATCCTCGATGGCCATGAGGCCGCGCACAATGCCGCGCTGCCAGAGGCCGTGGAGGTCGAGGATCGCGCGCCATGCGGTAAGGTCTGGCCCAGCTAGCCCCCCGAAGTGGTATCTTTGCTGGTGCCGGACGAGCCGCCATCCCCGGATGATGGCGTCGGCTCCTGGGATGGGGTCTGGCTCTGGCTCTCCCCGGATGATGGCTCGCGCGAGCTGGCGAAAAAATCCTCTGCCTCCTCCTCATACCGGATTTTGAGCCGCTGGGCCTCGGAAACGATCACAGCGAAAAGCGCCCGATGAACGGCGACACGGTCGCGCATCTCGGGCGAGTACGGGATCTCGGATCCTTCGGCGGAAATCCAGCCCTGCCAGCCGCGGCAAATGTGGGCACAGATTGCGCGCATGACCTCTGGCGAGAGCATGGGCTTGCCTTTGCCCTCGCACCGCGGGCAGCGGATGAGCATCGGCTGCCCGCGGCGGTCGAGCGGGCCAGGGATCCGACCCTCGCCCTCGCACCGGTCGCAGTAGCCCGCGCGGCGAGCGATGGCGAGGCGCTCCTCGTCATCGGTCGGGACGAGTAAAAAGACCGGCTCGCCGGCGAGGTCCTCGATGCGATGCGGGACGGGGTCGGCCTGGCCCTTGATCCAGGAGTCAGAGACGATGATCTTGAACCCGAGCTGAGACATAGAGCCTCCACTCACCAGGTCGAGTAGCTGGTGGTGTTGTTTGTCACGACCACTTTCCAGCTGCTTTGCTCGGTCGAGTCGTAGTAACCGCGGAACTCCAGCTGCTGCTTGATCGGTCCAGAGCCCTCGGCCGTGCCGACGTCGCGGACGGTGATGAAAGCGGACGGGACAATGATCTGCGCAAAGGTCGTGCCGCTGCCGAGCTTGAGCGTGATGTTGCTGGTCGTGTTGTGGAGGGCGCGGAGGTTGTCGGCGTCATCCCACAGGCCCTCAAGGCGGCCCGTGACCTCGTACCACTGAGGAGCGAGCGCCTTGCTGACGAGCTTGCCGTCGATGACGTCCACCGGCTGATGTGCCAGCGAGATGCCGATTTCGATCGATGTGATATCCGCGGCAGGGGCCGAGCCGCCGATGGTGAGCGTCGCGTCAGCGAGCGTATAGAACGGGCCGGTCATCATCGAGGTGTCGGGCGTTGTATCGTAGCGGGTGCCTTGGTTTTCGCCGCCGGTCTCGGGGTGACCACTGCCAAGGAGCGACGCCTCCAGGATCACGGGCGCAGCATCACGGCCACCGACAGCGATCCGCAGGCCGGTCAGGACCACGCCGAAAAAGCGGTCGCCCTTTGAGACGTCAGAATGCCAGCGCTCGACCCAGATCGAGGGTGTGGATGTGCTGCCCTTGATGGTGTGCGTGTACGGCGCGGCGGCTCCAGTCGTGGTGATCGCCCCGCCGATCAGGCGATACAGGCGCGGGATGGTCTCCAGCGAGGTGGCCGCCCGCAGAGAGCCAGAGACGCGGTACATGCCGAGCACGGGCTTGGACTCGTACGGATTGCCCCGGATGATGCCCAGCTGGCCGGTGTCCTGAATCCTGCCGAGCTGAAGCTGGGCAAATGGGAACTGATAGCCGTCAGGGGTCGTGGCGCCCTGGCCGAAGCTGGACTCCTTCCCGATGACGACTTGGACATTTTCACTTCGCCGATACGCCATGGCTTACCTCCTTTTTCTCCTTCGTGGCAGGAGAAATCACAAATCCTTTCGCCTCAAGGGCTTTGGCTTGCTCGGGCGACAGCTCGAGCTGCCGCTCCTGGCCGCGGAAAAACTCCCCAAGGCCGAGAATCACCCGCGGCTCGTAAGGAAAGTCCTCTGGTAGTTTGACCTTGTAAAGCATGCTACCTCCATTGGCGGCATTGCATGATGACCGCCACCGCGTAGCCGTTTTGGGTATCGCCCAGGACCTCGGTTGTCTCCCAGGTCATTGGACTGCAGTCGCTTGCTGGCTTCCAGCTGTTGTCAAGCGGCGCCAATGTGTCCACGACCTGGAGCGCGAGGCTGTCGGCCTGGTCCTCTGCCGCGTTTCGCCCAGGAGGTCCGGCAGGCACGATGATGTCAATCTCCCAGCTCAGTGTCGCCTCCTGCCATGACCGTCCGATGACCGGCGGATCGGCAGCCTCGCGCCCAACAAAATGAACGGCAATTAGCGGCTTTGAGCCACGCCAGCGGGCCATCTCCATCGCGGTCATGCGCTCGCGGACATCAGCGCTCGGGATCGCGGCAGCTAAGCGCGCAACGATGGCGTCGTAGAGACTCGACAGTGGTGTCATTCGGGCACCGCCTCGTCAATGATTCGTTGCCCCCATTTCCGGATCGTTCCGAATGGGTAGCCGGCCCAGGGACGGGCGGGCAGCCTCATCGCGGCCCGCTTCCGGCGCGCTTTTTTTGCTCCGAACAGATGCACAAGCCCGCGCCGGATGATGTACCCCTGATCGGGAAGCGTCAGGCTGGCGGTCGCGCCACCCTCTGCAGCCTGCACGTCGGTGCCGACCGACGACGCCAGTTCGCCCGTCCTGATCAGGAGCTGCCGGAAAGCCTTGTCCCGCAGCGTCCGTGGCGCGGGCGGCGCCCAGCTCTGGCCGGTGCTCGGGTCGCGCTGCTGCGCGAAGGCCTTGCGTGCCTCGTCCAGCAGATCGGCAGCAATCACCTCGGCGATCGCGCGCAGGCCGGCAGGACTGATGGTCTGCCCGATCCGGCCAAGCATCTGCTTGACCTCTTCGAGATGGACGATGACCGGCATCAGATCCTGTGGTACTGGTTCGCCAGGCGCTTGAGGATCCAAATCGGGACGGGAGGCGTCGCGATGGTCCCCCCGCCGGCGCCGACGTCCTGCTCGACCATGCGCAGTAGAGAAAAGCCCTCGCCCCGGTGCTGCCACCAGTAGGCGCACAGCTCGCGCAGGCTCAGCAAGATAACGTTCGGGCAGGCCGGCGTTGATGCACTCCCATGCCCGGCCTGGACCTCAACGGCGAGCGCGTCGTAGTCGGCAAGGTCGAGCTGCATGATGCTGTCGTAGGTCGACGGGGACAAGATCACGACCGAGCCATAAGCAGCTGAGCTCCCGGGCGTGATGGTCTGCGTCGCGCCATCGCTGGTGCGAGCAGTGAGCGAGGTGAGCGAGATCAGCGGCGTCACTGGTGTCCGCAGGATCTGCGTAACTTCGTGGCGGTCGTAGTAGATTTTCCATCCGGAAGGCGCCAAGATGCGATGCAGCTCCTGCTCCAAAAAGTCACGCGCGAGCGACAGGATAGCGCCCGCAAAGGCGGCGTCGATCCCCGGGATCCAGGCCTGGATGTCGGCCGCGGTCAGCGGCTCTGTGGTGGGCTGACTAACTCGCTCAAAGCGCATTGGAGTTACTCAATTTCTTGAGCGGCCTTTTTTACCTTGCTTCGCGCCTTCTTTTCCGGGGCCTCGATCTCCTCGGCAAGCTCGGCAAAGCCGGCGGCGAGCATACGCTCAGCTGTCGCGTCGTCTACCTCAACGACCTGGCCGGCCTCCCAGAGGATCTCCGGGCCCGCAAAGCCAACTAGCAAACGGACCTTCATCTCCCCTCCAAAAGGAGGCGGGGGGCCGAAGCCCCCCGCGTATCTTGGATTACATTACAGAGTATGCACCAGGACCTTACAGCGGATGCACCAGGACCTTAGCGGCGTCGGTCAAGGTGAGAACGCCATCAACACGCTCCCAAGCGCGGAAGCCGACCTGCCCGCTGGCGGCGTAGAGCTCGACCAGCCGCTGCATGGAGCGCTGGCCACGATCGGCGATGTAGTAGAAGCTGAAGTCTGCGAACAACACAGATTTGGCCTGTGAGCCGATGGCCGCCATGGCGGAAGAGGTGAACACCGGGCGCCCGAGCAGCGTGTCAGGAGATCCTGCGGTCAAGCTGGGCTGCCACAAGTACTGCCCCTGGGAGTCCTTGAGCTTGCGAATCGCCGCGACCGTGCTGTCCCGCATCACCCAGATCGCGTTTTCGCGGTAGGGAGACTCGAGCGAGTAGTACAAGCTGATCAGTTCATCGGCAGTGATCGCGTTATTCGCGGCAGCGGTCACGCCGGTCCCAGCGTCGGCCACGATGCCCTTGGGCTGGCCGGTGCCGGTCCCGACCAGGAAAGCGGTTTGTTCGGCCGAGCCGAAGGCATTCCCGAACTTCAACGCGAGGTAACCCTCAACATCGAACGCGGCGTCGTTGAGCAGTTCCTCGGAGACCTTGGTGATGATGCCCAACTTATGGGCCCCAAGGGTTTTCTGCGAGAAGGTGGGCTCGGACTCGGTGAAGGCCGCGGCTTCAGAGGTCCAGGACGCCGTCGGCAAGCTCGCCTCGATAGGGATGTCATGCGGGCTTTCGGTCTGGATCACGGTCGCGAAGCGGCGGACGAAGTTGCGCTCGACCAACTTTTCGACGATCTTGTCGGCGAGCGACCGAGGCACGAGGTAGCCGCCAGCGGAGCCGGTCCCTACGCTCAAAGCCCGGACTTCCATGGCATCAAGGCCAGAAAGCCCGTGCCGGACATAGCGGTAGAAGGCCTTGTCGTAGTCGGTGGTCTCGGGATTGCGGGTGGTGGTGCGCTCGGACCAGACCGGGATCTCGGTCTGCGACCGCTTTTCCAGCTCGGCCCAGCGTTCAATCCGCTGGCGCAGCTCGGCTTCGTCTGCCATCATGGCGTCGTAGCGGGCCTGTTCCTCGCTGGTAAGACTGCGATTTTCCTTTTCGGCGGCCTCAAGCAGAGCTCGCGCATCGGCGATGAGCTTGAGCCGCTTTTCGACTAACTCTTTCACATCCATGGCTTTACTCCTTGCGATAGAGGCTGAGAGCCTCTAGAGCATCGAGCTCCCGGCGCAGGAGCTCCAACCGCAACTGCTGCAGCGGGTGGTGGTCCCCTCGGGACTCCGGCGCGCTGCTGATCCGATCGAGGAGGTGCGCCGCCTCCTCGGCATCGAGCACGGCATCCAAGCCGAGATGGGATGCCAGCTCGCCAAGGTCTTGGTCGCTCAGGAGATACCGCAGGCTAACCGAGGTCTGCGGATAGGCTGGCAGCGTGACCGGCGAGACCTCGATCAGCTCGGCCTCGACGATTCGGCGCTCGCCCGCCTGGCCGAGCTCGGTCCTGATCGGGACGAAGCCAATCGAAGCGCCTGCAACATCGCCGCGCTGAACCAGCTCGGCGAGATCCGCAGCGTAGGAGGTCTCGGGCAAAACGATCTCAAAAGCGAGACCGCCGGCCGAATCTTCAAGCCGCAGCGTTCCACGTGACACGCGGCCGAGCGGATAATTGGCGTCGTGGTTCCAAAGCGCCAGTATGTCACGCTCCTGCAAGGACTTGGCAAACGCGCCAGGCATGATCATCTCGACCATGCGGCCGATCTGCGTCGGCTGGTTATAGACGGCCGCGACGCCAGCGAGGCGCCGCGGGCCTTCGCCGTCGCGGCGAATCTCTGGCGCGAGCAGAGGGACGCCACGGACCTCCGGAGCCAGCTTGCCGGCCCGGCGCAGCGGCGGAGCCTCCACGTCGGCATCCTCCAGATGGCGTGCGAGATGGCGCCAAACGCCGAGCTTGTCAGCATCTGGGATAGTCGTCCCGCCCCGCGCGCCGTTGAGGACGGCAATCCCAGCTAGGCACGCGCGGGTGTTGGCAGGCCCAATCGTGCCGTCAGGCCCGACCTCGTGGTGAATGAAGCGGTAAGCCGCCTTCGTCTTTGGATCGCCTTCCGGGTCCTGCCAGGCGTAGGCCTTGCGGTAGTACGCCTCATCCTCGTCGAGGCGCAGTCGCGCCTCGTGCATCGGCCCATCCCACGGGCCGGTAGAAACTTCGGTCGAGTGTGGTCTAATTGCCGGCATCGTTGCCTCCGTTACCGCCGGGGTTGACCGGCATCATGTTGAGCGGCATGAGATATGAGTCGCCGCCCGGGATTGGCTCCATGTTTTCCAGGCGCCGGATGTCATTGACACTTAACCAGCCCCACTGGCGGGCGGTCGCGTATGCCCTGTAGCGCGACTCGATGTCGCCACGCAGTAAGCCGTCCACAAGGTGCTCGACAAACAGGTCGGGCTCCCAGGGCGGCAAGACGTCACGTCGGATGGCCTGCTCGAAGCGCCGCAGCCAGGGGAGCAGCGAGTCCTGGACAAACTCAATGCTTTGTTGCTCAATGCTCGCGTAGCTGGCTTTTTCCAGGATCCCCAGCTTGTGAGGCGGGACCCTGAAGATGCGCGCAATTTCGAGGATCTGGAAATTCCGCGTCTCGATAAACTCGGCGTCCGACGGCGGGATGCCGATCTTATCAATGGTCCACTCGCCAGGCAAAACCTGCAGACGGTGGGAGCCTTCCAGGCCGCCGCGAACCCGCTCAACCGCGTCGCGCCACTGTTTCCACTGCTCAGGGTCGGTGATCCCAGGGATTTTGAGCGCCTCACGCGGCGCTCCACCAGCGGCCCAAAAGCGCGCAGCCGCCTCTTCTGCGGCCAAGCCGACGCCGATGGCCTCCCTGGCAAGCCCGATCGGCGAAAGCCCGACGATCCCGTCGAGCGACAGGCCGCGGATGTGGAGGATGCGCGACCGGGAAAGGCGCTCGCGGGTCTTTCCGTTGTACAGCTCGTAAACGACCTTGCCGTCATCGACCCTGACGGCCACTTGCGACGGGTGGATGGGCCACAATGCAATCGGCGTGCCATCGTAGGCGCGGTCGATCAAGGCATAGCCGTTGCCCCAAAGCAGGACCGAAGCGGCGAGGTATTCCCGCGCCTCGAAGGAAGTCATCAGCGGGTTCGGCGCATCGTGGAGAACGCGGTACAACCGATGATCCGTCGCCCGCTCGCGCCGGTCACCGACGCGGCGGTACAGGATCAGCGGCAGCTGGGCGATGGACTCGGAGATGATCCTGACGCAAGCCAGTACGGCGCTAAACTTGAGCGCCGACTCCTCGGATACGATGATGCCGGACTTTGCGGCCGGCGCCAGCTCAGTCCAGCGCTCGGGCTGGGTCAGCGTAAAGCGCTGTTCAATCCCGAGCCATTTTGCGAGGCGATCTTTTAGGCCAGCCATTGGCTCATGAGCTCCTCAGGCGGGATCGAAGGCCCGCCAAGATGCCAGTCGGGATCGCGGAGGTCCCAGGCGACCGCCATGATCAGTGCGACAATGCCGTCGATGTGGGCATCGGCGTGGGCCTTGCGCGGAAAGATGTTGCCCTTGAGATCCTCCTTAGCCACCACGTTCCCAGCCATCCAGCGCAGGACCGGATTACCGTCGTGGCGCAGGACACGCTTTGAGATGAGCGCGTCTAAGGTCTTCATGGGCTCACTGAAGTTCTTGACGGTCGCCCCCAATTCGATCATCGGGAAGCCGGCTTTGCTCATCCGCGTCGCGAACTGCGTCGCCTGGAACGGGTCGTAAATGATCTTTGCGATGCGGAAGCTTTCGGCGAGCTCGAAGATGTAGCGTTCAATCTGCTCAAAGTCGATAATGTCACCCTCGCTCAGCTGGATATGCCCGGCCTGCGCCCAGGCGCGGAAGAGGCGTCCGTGCGGCGAGTCAAGCCGGGCTTCCGGGAGGAAGAAGCGCGGGAACGCAAAAAGGTGACCAGCCGACTTAACAAGCGCAACAACCGCAGCGAAGTCCCTCTTGGAAGCAAGGTCGCAAGCAAGAATGATGCGAGACCCGCTGAAGTCATCAAGCTTTGCCTCACTCTGGCACGCATCCCACGCAGCAAGGTCAAGCCAGGCTGAATCCTCAAGGCTCCAGCGATTGCAATGCTTCTGCGCAAACGCCATGATGGCCGGCTGGGAGCCAGCGGCCATCTTCGCTTTGTGACGCAAGTCCTCAAGTTTGACCGAGACGCCCAAGTTCGGATTGGCTTTCCGCCACGCCTCCTCGGAATCCCATGGGTCGCCGTCCTCGGCCTCGTAGATGATGCCGAGGTGGCGGGGGTCCTCAATCTCGCCAGCGGCGACCCGGCGCGAATACTGGTCGATCTCCCAGCAGATGCCATCACGGCGCGCGCCGGCGGTAGTCGCCGCGACGATCAACGGCTGGCGACGCGCGCCCGTCGCGGTCAGAATCACGTCCCATACCGAGCGATCGGGATGAGCGTGCAGCTCATCGATCGCGGCAAAGTGGACGCTCAAGCCATCCAAGGTATGTGCATCGGCGCTGAGCGCCTGAGCCCGCGAGCCGTCGGGTAGTTCAAGGTGGTACGCTCCAACTCGGCAACCCGTTGCCCGCCGGTACGCCGGCGAACGCCTCACCATCTGGCGCGCAATGCCGAACGAGATGCCGGCCTGATCCCGCGTCGTGGCTGCGCTGTAGACCTCAGCGCCCGGCTCGCCGTCCAGGCCGAGCATGTAGAGCATCATCGCCGCCAGAAGCGTCGTCTTGCCGTTCTTACGCGCCACGCTCAAGTAAGCTGTCCGGAAACGCCGGAGATTCGACTTTTTGGATACCCATCCGAAAAGCTGGACGAAGAGCCAGACCTGCCAGTCCGACAGAATCAACTGCTCGCCATGAGCGGCCCACTCGCCTTTGACGTGCGGCAGAGCCTCGATCGCCTGGCAAAGCGCGGCGACGCGCCGCCGGTCGAGGACCCACTCCGAGCGCGACGCTGCCCTGTCGCGCAGATAGCGCTCGCAAGCATCGCGCGTGGCCCGCGCGGCAAGGATGCGACCAGCCACCACGGACTCGGCGTACCGATCCGCGATCCGAACGTAATCTCTCATGCATCAGCGGGTGGTGGATCGAGCGAGTACGGCAAAAGGCCCGGCAGGCTCCTCCTCCTCGCTCTCGGCGGGCGGCAACAGCTGCCGCCCACGCGGGGTCAGGCCGAGCTGTGCCAGCTGCTGGGCCAACTTTCCAGAGAGATTCGCGACGTCGCGAGCCGCCGTGGGCTCCCCAGCTTTGAGAGCAGCCGTGGCGGCGGAAAGCGCCGACCAGGTCAACGCAGCAAGGGCAAGACTTGGAATGTCGGCCTCGCTTACAGTCCTGGCGCGTACTGCCGACTCGCAGAGGATCCGGAACCAGTCATGCGCCAGCTCCGGAAGCCAGGCGGGCGGAGGCGGCACTTTTTCCAGCGGCTGCCCAACCGGTTGTTTTTGACTATGCCACTGCCTTTTGCTAAGCTCGGGCTTGGAATGGCGCTTCGTCATGGCTTCGGCTTTAGTACCCGCTTAGGCGGCCGCGGTGGTTCAGGAGCTGGCCGCAAAATCCGCCTCGGCTGCCTCGGGGGAGGCGGCGAAGGGCGAATGACCCTCCGCGGCTGGCGCGGAGGCGCCGGAACAGGCCGTAAAACCCTTCGCGGCTGGCGAGGGCCCTGCGATCGACTACTCATAAAGCCTCCCTCGTCCGCCTGGAGCGTCGCTCCGGCGGCAAGAAGCGTCAACATGGCGCGAAAAATCGCTTTCATGTGTCCGGAAACCGGTCTCACGGGGCCTTCGGGGCGGGGTCGAGTTGGGCTC
>DYIC01000098.1 GCA_020723845.1 Hydrogenophaga sp. | reverse complement strand
GGGTCAAGGCGCTGTGGGATGCGCTGGTGCCGCGCTGGGACGACCGCACGTTCTACGACTTCGTCGCGCAATCGAGTGCATTTCGTCGCTTGAGCTTTCACCACCGCGAGGTGTTTGGGCAGGTGGGCTTTGGCACTGAGGGGTGGGATTCGGACTTTCCCAACTCCATGCTCGAAATCCTGCGCGTCGTGCTCACCGGTTGCGACGAAAACCAACACTACATCGTCGGCGGTGTGCAACAGGTGCCCATGGGCCTTTGGCAGCACGCGCCGGCGCGCATCGAGCACTGGCCGCAGGGCACCACGCTGGCCCGCCTGCACCACGGGGCACCGCGCCCGGGAGTGCGCGCCATCCAGCGTGGGGGCAACGGCCAGCTGGAAGTGACCGACACCTGGGGCACGACGCGCCGCTACGACGCGGTCTTGGTCACGTGCCAGAGCTGGCTGCTCACGACGCAAATCGCGTGCGAGGAATCGTTGTTTTCGCACAAACTCTGGATGGCGTTGGACCGCACGCGCTACATGCAGTCGTCCAAGACCTTCGTGATGGTCGATCGCCCGTTTTGGAACGACCTGCGCGCCAACGGCTGGCCCGTGATGGGCATGACGCTCACCGACCGCCTCACGCGCGGCACCTATCTGTTCGACAACGGGCCCGATAAGCCCGGCGTCATCTGCTTGTCGTATGCGTGGATGAGCGACGCGCTCAAGATGCTGCCCTACGACAGCACGAAGCGCGTGCAACTCGCGCTCGACGCGCTGCGCAAAATCTACCCCGACGTCGACATCGCCAGCCATATCATCGGTGACCCGATCACCATTTCGTGGGAAGCCGACCCCTACTTTTTGGGCGCCTTCAAAGGGGCGCTACCCGGCCACTACCGCTACAACCACCGGATGTACGGGCATTTCATGCAGGACGCGCTGCCCGAGCGCGAGCGCGGTATTTTCTTGGCGGGCGACGACATTTCCTTCACGCCGGCGTGGGTGGAAGGCGCGGTGCAAACGGCCCTCAACGCGGTGTGGGGCATCGTGCGTCACCTGGGTGGTGCCAGCCATCCGGACAACCCCGGCCCCGGGGATTGGTATCCGCACATCGGGCCCGTGGCGCTGCCGGATTGACACCGTGCACGGAGGGAATCTGCCGGACACAGGTTGCGCTACGCTTGCAGACATGGACGCACGGATGCAAACGGAGAACGACCGCGCGTGGCCAGCGCAATCGCTGCGCATTGCCCTCTGGCAAACGCCCCACCCTGCGCCTGGGGACACCGGCCGCGCACTGGCGTGCCTGGATGTCGCAGCAGCACAAGCCGCGCAACAGGGGGCGCACTGGTTGGTCACGCCCGAAATGTTGCTGACGGGCTACTTGATCGATCCCGCGCAGTTGGCTGCGCTGGCGCAACCGGCTGACGGCCTCTGGGCGCAGGCGGTCGCGGCCATCGCACAGCGCCATCGCCTGGGCATCGTCTATGGCTGGCCCGAGTCGCACCCCGCGGGCGCTCGACCCTACAACGCAGCGCAAGCCATCGGCCCCGACGGGCAGCGGCTGGCCCTGCACCGTAAAGTGCACCTGTTCGGCGCGGCAGACGCCGAGCGCTTCTCGCCGGGCGAGGAAGTGGGTACCCCGTTTGACTGGGAAGGCTGGCGCATCGGCCTGTTGATCTGCTACGACGTCGAGCAGCGTGCCGCCGTTCGCGCCCTGGCGGCGCAGAGGGCGGACGTGATTTTGGTGCCCACGGCCAACATGCTGCCCTACGACGACGCGCCGTTGCTGACCGTGCCGCGGCTAGCGGCCGAGCACCACGTCGCCATCGCCTATGCCAACGCCTGTGGCGCGGAGGGCCGCACCCAATACGGCGGCTTGAGCACACTGGCCGGGCCGCGGGGCGAAGTGCGAGCTCGCGTGGGAAGGGGGGAGGCGTTGTTGGTGGCCGAGGTGTTGCGTTGAGGCGACACCTCCCCTGCTCACCCCCAAAACCCCTCTCGCCCATACTGCTCCTTGAGGAAATCGATCCACGCGCGCACCCGCCGCGGCAGGTGGCGCGCGCTGGGGTAAACCGCGTAGATGCCGTTGGGCGGGGCGGCGT
>DYIC01000097.1 GCA_020723845.1 Hydrogenophaga sp. | reverse complement strand
GGCCCGGTCAGGTATCCTGACCGCCCCTATCTCGATTTGTGGGTATCCGCGATACCACGCGGGGTTCGGCGCCGATCTGCGTGCGCCACGCGGTGAAGCCACATCGCCCGAAAGTCGCCCAGTTCGACTCTTTCTTGCCCTCTCTTCTCTCGAAACCGGCGCCAACCTCTTCCCGCAAGCACACGCAAATGGTCTTTGGGATCAGTGACTTGCACCTGCGTCGCCGCGACCGGTTGGCCATCGTGCTTGCTTGGCAGGTACAGAGCCAACGCATTCAGCCCCCCTCTTTCAAGCGCTGCAAGGCACGGGCATAACGCATCTTCGTTGCCGACAGCCCCAAACCCATCGCCTCAGCGATTTCAGCGAACTCGAGGCCCACGAGCAGGCGCAGTAGTACCAGCATGCGATCGTCGGGCGCCAGCCGCGCCAGCAAGGACTCGGCATCCAGGCGGGCTTCGGTGGCGGCAATGGCATCCTTCGAGTCGGCCACGGCGTGCGCGTCCTCGCGAGTTTCTGGGTCATGCAACGAAACCGTGGATGGCCACGCCTGCGCCTTGCGCCGATGGTCGATGCACACATTGGCCGTGATGCGCCACAGCCAGGTGCTGAAGGCCGATTCGCCGCGAAAGCGCGGCAGTTCGAAGAACACCTTGAGCATGACCTCCTGGGCCAGATCTTCGGCATCGGCGGCGCAGGCGGTAAAACGCCGGGTGAGCGCGCGAATGCGGCTGCCATGGCGGCGCATCAGCGCTTCAAAGGCACCCGTCCGGTAGGGCAGTTCAGCGCGCGCCCGAGCGACCAGCGCGGCGTCGTCTGCCAGATGGGGCACCGCATCGCCGTGCAGGTCATGATGGTCAACGGGAGACGGTGACCGCATCGGCACTGAGCCGCGAATTGGCCACGGTCAGCAAACGGCCATCGGCGAGCACGAGTACCGTCTTGATGGTGCCGACCTCGCGCACGGTGGCGGCGATACCATTCCACTCGATGCGATCGCCTTCTTTGAGCAGATCGCGCAGATAGACACCGGCGACGATTTCACCGGCCAGCCCGCGCGTGCCCAACCCCAAAGACAGGGCCACCGCCACACCGATGGCGGCCAGGGCAATGCCAATGACTTCTTGCAGCAACACGATGCGGATATCGAGCTGGTCGACCGCCATCAGCACCACCAGCGCCGCCAGCACGCCCATGGTCAGCCGCGCGAGCGTGGGTGCGTAGTCCACCCCCGCCGAGTCAGCAGCACGGCGCACCAGGCCCGCCAGCCAACTGGCCGCCATCAGCCCCAGCACGAGTACGACCACGGCAGCCACGAACTTGGGCAGAAAGAGCATGACTTGCGCGACCGTCTGCCCTGCCGCAGCCAGTCCCAGACTGTCGGCTGCCGAGATGGCAAAGGCCAGCAACACGAAGGCGAAGGCGATGGTCCCAAGCAGCGCGGAAATCTCACGCTGCATACCCCACTGCTGCAAGAAGCCTTGCAGCCCCGAGCGTTTGGCCAGCTCGTCGATGCCCAGTTTGGCCAGTAGGCGCCGTGTCACGGCCCCCAGCAGCTTGCCCAGCAGATAGCCGAACAGCAGCAAGACGAGCGCGCCCAGCAAGTTGGGCGCCAGCATGGCCAGGCGGTTGTAGAGCGCCACCAGAGGGTCGGAAGCCCAGGCAAGGGCGGTTCGGATGTGGTCCATAGATAAGCTCCTTCGTGATCAGCGGTGAACAGACGCCCGATGCAGCCGTGCCACAGCCGGTGCGAGAAGCCTTGCCAAGGCCAACCAGATACGCCCCAGCACTAGCCCCAGCACGTTGCGCACGGCCAAGCGGGCGCGGGCGCGGTGCAAGACGGGGGTCAGGCCGTTGGGCGGTTCGGGGCTGTCTTGCAGCGCTGCCGCAAGACGGGACTCGAAGGCGTCGATGGGCGCTGGCATGGGCAACTCCTGGAATCGGTGTCCGTGCTTTCTTTGACGAAGATCGCTTTGGAAAAGTCACAGCAGCACGGTTTCGAACGTCGATACATACCGACGGTCTTGGGTGACCGAGACTCCCATGAGTAAGGTCAGACCGGCCTTCGAGCGTGAAGTGGGGCCGCAGCGATGCGGCGCATGTTGGCACGGCCGGTGGTGAATCTGTCGGAGGCGGCCTGGCTGATCGGCGCGCGCGAGGCGGCACTGGGCGCCGGCGTCGATTACCGCTTTGGGCTGAAGGATAAGAAAGCGCTCAAGCTCGCCCAGCGCAGCGATCTGTACTGAGTGGCGAACC
>DYIC01000037.1 GCA_020723845.1 Hydrogenophaga sp. | reverse complement strand
GTCTTGCGGCGCTGCCAGCAGGCGGCGTTGCACGTCGCGCAGCACGCGCCCGAGCACGGTGCGCTGGCGCTTGAGCACCCGGCGCAGCCGCTTGAACTGCTTGGCGTGCGCATAGCCGCCGGCACGCCGGCGCAGGCTGCGGCCCTCGCGCTCGAAGGTCTGCTTCAGCCGCAGCCCGGCGCGCTGCGCCAGTTGCACCACCTTGGCCCGCGCCACTTCCAGCAGCCGGCTGTCGGTGGGATAGGCCACCGCCTTCTCCTGCACCGTGGTGTCCACGATCACACGCTGCAGTTCGCTCTTGCGCACCACCTGCATCTGCACGGCCGCCTCGATCGTCTTGGCCAGCAACTCCTGCACGCCGGCCTCGCCCAGCACCCGCCTGAAGCGCCCGATCTGCGTGGCATCGCACGGCAGGCGTGGCTCGTAGTACTCCTGCCCGCTGAAGAACTGCCACACCACGTTCTCGGCCCAGCGCTCGACCACGGCCTGGTCGCTCAGGCCATAGGCGTGCTTGAGGTACAGCAGCGACACCATCCAAGCGGATCGCCAGGCGCGGGCGGCCTGCCGCGCTCACGCCTGCGCCGACCACCTGCAGCGTGGGGCCGAACAGGTCTGTACCTTCGATGCTGCGCCCGCGCCGGTCCTTGCGCGCCAGCAGCGGCGCCACGCTCGCTTCGATCTGCTGCCACGGCATGCGCGTGGCCAGCACCGCCAGCGGGTGGCGCAGGTCGATCATCTGGTCCAGTCGGGCGCGGAAAAAGTCCGGCGTGCTCATCGAAATCCCTCTCCAAACTCCCAGAAATTCGCATCGAGCCGATTCATCTTCGGGAGTTCCAACCCCGCAACATCACCTCACCAACTCAGTGTCCATGCGGCTTCAGGGCGTTTTGCAGGGCTGACGAATTCCACTGCATGTCGGCTGGGGCGGACGCTCGGGTCGGCAAACCGGTGTTCGATGCGCGTCACCGTGCCCTCGGGCTGGATGTCGAACGTGGCCACATCGTGCAGCAGCCGGTTGTAACGCGCCAGCCGCTGCAGGGCTGTGCCCAGATCGGCGCCGTGCGCACCGCATAGTCCAACACCTGGAACATCCCGGGACGGATCGCGGCGGCCACATGCAGACCGAAAGCCGGGTCTGCGCTGCGCTGCGCCGCCTCGTCCCACAGGCGCGTCTCGACCGTCAGCGGTATGCGCGCGTCGGGGTCGTGCAGCCAGGCGGGGTCGAAGCCGGCCGCAGCCATGAGCCCGTCGGCTGCCACACCGCGCGCCGCAGCTGCGGCCACGATCATGGCGCCCATGCGGGCAGACACCGTTGCAGAGGGGGACGCCGCGGTCGCGGCGGAATGCTTCATGATTGAAAATCGACCACGGCGAAAGCAAAGAACCCCATCCGGCAGCGCCAGCCGGCAGGAATCTATCGTTATGACACCTCATCTCCCAGGTCCGACCAGTGCGGCCGTTGTTGCCGCACATGTTCCACCCCGCACCCAGCCATCGCTCTATCCGCCACCGTTTGCGGCCCGCATGGCCGGCCGGGTCAAGCGCGCGCTGGGCGATGTGTTCGGGCTCAGGCGGTTTGGTGTCAACCTCACCGAACTGGCGCCTGGTGCGCTGTCGTCGCTGCGTCACGCGCACAGCCATCAGGACGAGTTCATCTACATTTTGCAAGGCTACCCCGTGCTGCGCACCGACGCTGGCGACACGCCGCTGGCTCCCGGCATGTGCGCCGGTTTTGCCGCGGGGCGTGGCGATGCGCACCAGCTCTTCAACCCGACGGCCGAGACGGTGATCTATCTGGAGGTCGGCGATCGAACCCCGCAGGATACGGTGTACTACCCCGACGATGACCTACGAGCCGTGCACATCGACGGGCGCTGGGTTTTTACCCACAAGGACGGCCGACCCTATTGAGGTCGTGTGCCGATCCCCCGTGACCCCGAAAGCGTTTCATGCCCACCATCACCCATCCCCGTGATTTCACCGCCGAGCGCGCTTGGGGGGCCCTCCAGATCGCCCAGCTCGACGGCGTCACCGTGCGTCTGCACTGGACCGATGCACCCTACCACTGGCACGTCAATGACGGTTCGGAGGTGTTCACCGTGCTCGACGGTCGTGTCGAGATGCGTTGGCGCGAGGCCGGCCAGGAGCGCTGCACGCTGCTCGCGCCGGGCGATATTTTCTTTGCCGAGACGGGCTGTGAGCACGTGGCCCATCCGCAGGGGCCAGCGCGCATTCTGGTCGTGGAGCGGGCCGGGTCGGTATAAGCGCCGAGACGATCGGATCGTCAGGGCCAGCGTCACCGAATCGGGTAGCGGGTCAGCGCACGGCGTACGCTACCGCGCCCACCACCACCAGCGCCACGATGGCCCAGCCGACGCGGTCGATATGCCGCCGCAGTTGTGCCTCCATCCGCGCGCCCCCCCAGCGCAACAGGGCCGCCACCAGGAAGAAGCGCGCCCCACGTCCGACCAGCGAGGCCAGCGTGAACGGTAACACCGCCATCGACAGCGCGCCGGCCGCGATGGTGAATACCTTGTAGGGTATGGGCGAGAAGCCGGCCACGAACACCGCCCACACGCCCCACTGGCCGAACCAGGCCACCGCCTGTTGGTACGCGGCCGCGTAGCGACTGGCCAGCAGCCATGGCTCGATGGCGGTGAAGGCAAGCGCCCCGATGCCGTAGCCGATCAGGCCGCCCAGCACCGAGGTCCACGTCGTCAGCCAAGCCAGCCGCCAGGCTGCCTGCGGCTGCGCCAGCACCATCGGCGCCAGCATGACGTCGGGCGGCACCGGAAAAAACGACGACTCGGCGACGCTGATCGCGGCCAGGTAGCGCGGCGCGTGCCGGTGCCGTGCCCAGCCCAGCGCGCGGTCGTATAGCTGCCGAAACATTGATGCCATAAAACGCTCACCAACAAGAGGCCATTCCTGCGCGCCTTCACGCGTGGCCGTGAAAAACCAGCCCGGCATGCTCGCGCATCGCGTGGAAGCGGATCTTGGGCCAGTTACCCTCTACCGCGCGCAGCGTGGCGGCGTGGTCGAGCAAAATCGCCGGGGCGTCCACCGCGTCCCACGCCATGCGGTGCACATTGGCGTCGATGAAGCGCTTGAGCTCGGCCTCCCCGCCGTTTTCGGGCGGACAGGTCACCCAGCGCACCACGTGGTAGGGGCTGGCGCTGATGCGCGCCTTGACGCCGTATTCGGTCTCCAGCCGGTGCTGCACCACCTCGAACTGCAGCTGCCCTACCGCCCCCAGCAGCAGCACCGACCCCACCATGGGGCGAAAGACCTGGATCGCGCCCTCTTCACCGAGTTGCTGCAACCCGGCTTTGAGCTGCTTGGTGCGCAGCGGATCGGCCACCTCGACGCTGCGGATGATTTCGGGCGCGAAAAACGGCAGCCCGGTGAACTGCAGCGCCTCGCCCTCGGTCAGCGTGTCGCCCAGTTGCAGCAGGCCGTGGTTGGGAATGCCGATGATGTCGCCCGCGTACGCTTCTTCCAGCAGCTCGCGCCGCTGCGACAGGAAGGACACCACCGTGTTCGGTTTGAACTCTTTGCCGGTGCGGGTGATGCGCAGCTTCATGCCCCGCTCGAAGCGGCCGCTGGCTACGCGCACGAAGGCCACGCGGTCGCGGTGCGCCGGGTCCATATTGGCCTGGATCTTGAACACCACACCACTGAACTTGGGCTCGGTCGGCGCCACCTCACGCTGCAGAGCGGGTTTGGGGCCGGGCGGGGGTGCCAGGTCCACCAGCGCATCGAGCACCTCTTTGACGCCGAAATTGTTGATCGCCGAGCCGAAGAACATCGGCGTCTGCGTGCCGGCCAAAAATGCCGCATGGTCGAAGGCCGGCGTGGCGCCTTCGACCAGCTCCAGCTCGTCGCGGGCCTGCTGCCACTCCAGGCCATAGCGCTCGGCAATCGCCGGGTTGTCACGGCCAGCCAGCACCTCCTCGTCGCCGCCGCGACGGTCCTCACCCGCCGTGAAGACGCGCATTTGATCGGTGCGCCGGTCCCACACCCCGTGAAACAGCTTGCCCATGCCCACCGGCCAGGTAAAGGGCACGACTGTCATGCCCAGCTCGCGCTCGATCTCGTCGAGCAAGTCCAGTGGCGGCTTGACCTCGCGGTCCATCTTGTTGATGAAGGTCAGGATCGGCGTGTTGCGCGCGCGGCAGACCTGCAGCAGCCGCCGCGTCTGCGGCTCGACCCCGTTGCCAGCATCGATCACCATCAGCGCTGCGTCCACCGCGGTGAGCACACGGTAGGTATCTTCGGAAAAATCCTGGTGGCCGGGGGTGTCGAGCAGATTGATCACGCAGTCGCGGTACTCCATCTGCATGACCGAGCTGGCCACCGAAATGCCGCGCTGCTTTTCGATTTCCATCCAGTCGCTGGTGGCATGACGCGCGGCCTTGCGCGCCTTGACGCTGCCGGCAATGTGGATGGCCCCCGAAAACAGCAACAGCTTTTCGGTCAGCGTGGTCTTGCCCGCGTCGGGGTGGGAGATGATGGCGAAGGTGCGGCGCCGCCGCACCTCGGAGGCGATGTCTGGCATGGGCCGCGATTATCCCGCAGCGCTGGGCGACAATCGCGGCCATGTCGCGATCGTCTCGCCCATCGGCACGCCCGCCGGTCTCGGCCTCGCCCCTGGCGCTGGCCGCGCACCTGTTGCAGCAAACGCTGCAGTTTCAGCAGCCGCCCGACGCCTTGCTGGCCCACGCCATGCGCGGGCCGTCGCGGCTGGGCGCACGCCTGCGCACGGCCGTGGCCGACGCGCTCTTTGCCGCGCTGCGTGACTTGCCGCGCTGGCATTGGCTGGCCGCCCACGTGCGCGGGCGGGCGGCGACGCCGCTGGACGTCGCCCAATGGCGCCAACAGCCCGGCTGGTGCGAGGACATCGTCCGGCTCGCCTGGCCGTCGGCGGCGCTGCCTGCGCTGGCCGAGGCTGACGCGCATGCGGCCGCGGACGTGCAGCAGTGGCAGCAGCAGGTGGCGGGCGTCGATCTGGCGTCGGCGCCCGAGTCGGTCCGCCTCGGCCTGCCGCCGTGGCTGCTGCAACGCCTGCACGAGGTGGTGGGGGATGAGCGGGAGGCGCTGGCGGCGGCGTTGCGCCAGAGCGCCCCACTGGACTTGCGCGTCAACGCCTTGTGCGCCAAGCGCGCGGCCGTGCTGGACGAGCTGCGAGCGGCCGGCCTGCCCGCCGAGCCCACCCCGCACGCGCCCTGGGGCATCCGCCTGCCCCTGCGCGCGCCGCTGCAGCGCTTGGATGCGTACGCGCGTGGCGCCGTCGAGGTGCAAGACGAGGGCTCCCAACTGATCGCCGCGCTGGTGGGCGCGCGCCGAGGCGAGACGGTGGTCGATTTTTGCGCGGGCGGCGGCGGCAAAACGTTGGCGATGGGCGCCGACATGCGCGACACCGGGCGGCTCTACGCCTTCGACACCGTGGCCGCGCGCTTGCAAGCGCTGCCCGAGCGCGCCCGCCGCGCGGGCCTGACCCAAGTGCACACGATGGCGTTGGCGCACGAGCACGACGAGCGGCTGCTGCGGCTGGCGGGCAAAATCGACCGCGTGCTGGTGGACGCGCCTTGCAGCGGGCTGGGCACCGTGCGTCGCCACCCGGAACTGTTGTGGCGTCACACCCCGGCCGCGGTGAGCGAGTTCGCCGCGCTGCAGCAGCGCATCCTGGCAGCGGCGGCGCGGCTGGTGCGCCCCGGTGGGCGGCTGGTGTACGCCACCTGTAGCCTGTTGCCAGAGGAAAACGAAGCCCTGGCCGAGGCGTTCGAGCGTGCCGCGGCGGGGGACTTCGTGCCGCTCGAGGCTGCGCCGCTGCTCGCGCAAGCGCGTGTCAACGCCCCGGATGGGTTGGTGCAGGGGAGGTATCTGCGCCTGTGGCCGCACCGCCACGGGACGGACGGTTTTTTTGCTGCGGTCTGGCAGCGGCGCTGAGCGGTGCGTTGTCGGCCGCGCATGGGGCGCAGTTTGGTGCGAGTGGCGGGACTCGAACCCGCACGGCTTGCGCCTCAGGATTTTAAGTCCTGTATGTCTACCGATTCCATCACACTCGCCGCAAGAGTAGGTGCGGGCCAGATTCTACCGATGGCCCAGGTCGTACAATGCGCGTTTTGAGTCGGGTCGCGACCATGAGCCAAGACAACCCTCCGTTCGAGATCCACGTCCACGGCGACGTCCCGCTGCGCGACGACGTGGACTACACCCACATCCAGGAGGCGCTGCGCCCGTTGTGGAGCTATGTCGGTGCGCGCTCGCTCGTCGACGCTGCCGCCAGCGCCTACGAGGAAGAGCCCGGCATCCGCTTCGATCCGCAGGCGCACGTCCTGCAGATGTGCTGGACCATCGAGGGCGACGAGGATTTTCGACTCGCCATCGAAGAGGCCTGCATGGGCCTCAACGACATCGCGGCCGCCGGTGCGGCCATCGAGGTGTCGTTCTACGACCTCGAGTTCGACGAAGACGAGGCCCCCGAGGACGCGCAGGCGCGCGACGACTTTGTCATGTGCTTCGTGGGGCCGACGCCCGCGGCCATCATGCAGGTGCAGCGCGACTTGTTGGTGCAAGACGTGGTGCAGCTGATGGAGCGCCACTTCGACGCTTCCGAGCTGGGCGGCGTGGTCGAGGCGATCGACCAGCTGTTTGCCAACCGGTTCGACGCGATGGTCAACTCGCTGCAACTCGGCCGCCCGCCGCGCGGCGCGGGACCGAGCGGCGGCCACGGCGGGCCGCGCAAGCCGCGCCACTTGCACTGAACTGCAGCGGTACCTAGCCGCGACACCCGGCTCGCGACTGGGGTACAGCAGTACCGGGCGCCCTACCGTCAAGCGGCCGTGACCGCAATGCCTTTGAATTCGCCGCGCGCGATGCGCTCGCGCCACTCAGCGGGGCCGGTTTCGTGCACGCTGGTGCCGGTCGCGTCCACCGCCACCGTCACCGGCATGTCGCGCACCTCGAATTCGTAGATGGCCTCCATGCCCAGGTCTTCGAACGCGACCACGCGCGCCGAGCGGATGGCTTTGGCCACCAGGTACGCGGCGCCGCCCACCGCCATCAGGTAGGCCGAGCGGTTGTCTCGAATGGCCTCAATGGCGACCGGGCCGCGTTCGGACTTGCCGATCATCGCGATCAACCCGGTCTTTTCCAGCATCATGCGCGTGAACTTGTCCATGCGCGTGGCGGTCGTGGGGCCAGCGGGGCCGACCACCTCGTCGCGCACCGGGTCCACCGGGCCCACGTAGTAGATGACGCGGTTGGTAAAGTCGACGGGCAGCGGCTCCCCGCGCGCCAGCAAGTCGGCGATGCGCTTGTGCGCCGCGTCGCGGCCGGTCAGCATCTTGCCGTTGAGCAGCAATTTCTGGCCCACTTTCCACGACGCGACTTCTTCCTTGGTCAGGGTGTCGAGGTTGACGCGCGTGGCGCTTTGCGTGTCCGGCGTCCAGGTGACGGCCGGCCAATCCTCCAGCCGCGGCGGCTCCAGCCGCGCCGGGCCGCTCCCATCCAAGTGGAAGTGAACATGGCGCGTCGCGGCGCAGTTGGGGATCATGGCCACCGGCAGCGACGCCGCGTGTGTCGGGTAGTCCAGGATCTTGACGTCCAGCACCGTCGTCAGCCCCCCCAGCCCCTGCGCGCCAATGCCCAGCGCGTTGACCTTTTCGTATAGCTCCAGCCGCAGCTGCTCCACGCGCGTGAGCGCCGCGCCACTGCGCTGCTTGTCGATGAGCGTATGGATGTCCACCGGCGCCATGAGCGCTTCTTTGGCCAGCAGCATGGCTTTCTCTGGCGTGCCGCCGATGCCGATGCCCAAAATGCCCGGCGGGCACCAGCCCGCGCCCATGGTCGGCACGGTCTTGAGCACCCAATCCACGATGGAGTCTGACGGGTTGAGCATCACCATCTTGGACTTGTTTTCCGAGCCGCCGCCTTTGGCAGCGCAGATCACCTCGACGCCGTCACCGGGCACGATCTCGAAGTGCACGACGGCGGGGGTGTTGTCGCGCGTGTTCTTGCGCGCGCCCGCCGGGTCGGCCAGCACCGAGGCGCGCAGCGGGTTGTCCGGGTTCAGATACGCGCGGCGAACGCCTTCGTCGACCATCTGTTGCACGCTCATCGTCGCGTCGGGCCAGGTGACGTTCATACCCACCTTCAAGAACACGACCGCGATGCCCGTGTCCTGGCAAATGGGCCGATGCCCCTCGGCGCTCAGGCGCGAGTTGGTCAGGATTTGCGCGATGGCATCCTTGGCTGCGGGCGACTGCTCGCGCTCGTACGCCTGGCCCAGCGCCCGGATGTAGTCCAGCGGATGATAGTAGCTGATGTACTGAAAGGCGTCGGCGATCGATTGGATCAGGTCTTCCTGGCGAATGGCAGTCATGGGGGGCTCCTGGGGGCGGTCGGTGTTTACTGACACCAGTCGTGTCAATGCGCCTCGCCGTCCGTGGTTTGGTGGATGAGTTTTTCGGTCAGTGCAATGGCCAGGGCACTCAGCAAAAAGACGGCATGGATCACCGTCTGCCACAGCAGCACCTTGTCGGTGTAGTTGGCGGCGTTGATGAAGGTTTTGAGCAAGTGGATCGAGCTGATGCCGATGATGGCGGTGGCCAGCTTGACCTTGAGCACCCCGGCGTTGACGTGGTTGAGCCACTCGGGCTGATCCGGGTGGCCCTCCAGTCGCAGGCGGCTGACGAAGGTTTCGTAGCCGCCGACGATGACCATGATGAGCAGGTTGCTGATCATGACCACGTCGATGAGCGCCAGCACCACCAGCATGATGATGGTCTCGTTGAGACCGTCGAGCTGGGTTTCGGCCACGTAGCCGATGGAGCGCACCAGTTTGTCCAGTGCCTGCTGGTTGCCGAATGCCGCTTCGATCAAGTGCACCAGCTCCACCCAGAAGTGGTAGACGTACACCATTTGCGCCACGATCAAACCGATGTAGAGTGGCAACTGCAGCCAACGGCTCGCGAAGATCAATTTCGGCAAGGGCGGAATCGGCTTGTGGATCTGAGTCATGACACGCTCGGTGACGGATTGGGCGGGCCAATTGTAGTGGCGGGGCACATTCGGCGGGGCCCCACGGCGGTCGGCGTGCCGTGCGTAAGGGCCTCGTCAGAGACCCGCTGCACAGTCTTAGGCTGTCGTTTTTTGCATCCCAACGTCCCTGAGGAGACCCCGACATGGCTGAATCGACCGCCGCCATTGCCTCGATGCTGGTGGAAAACCGCGTCTTCGAACCCAACCCTGAGCTGGTCGCGCAGGCCCGTGTCTCGGGCATGGAGGCGTACCACGCGCTGTGCGCCGAGGCCGAGGCCGACTACGAAGGATTTTGGGCCCGGCGCGCGCGCGAGTTGCTGGTCTGGCACAAACCGTTCACCCAGGTGCTCGATCAGTCCAACAAGCCCTTCTACCGGTGGTTCCAGGACGGCGAGCTCAACGCCTCGGTCAACTGCCTGGACCGCCACATCGGCACCCCCGTCGAAAATAAAACCGCCATCATCTTCGAGGCCGACGATGGCGCGGTCACGCGCATCACGTACAAAGAACTGCTGGCGCGCGTGAGCCAGTTTGCCAACGCGCTCAAGGCCATGGGCGTGCGCAAGGGCGACCGCGTGGTCATCTACATGCCGATGACGATCGAGGGCGTGGTGGCGATGCAGGCCTGTGCGCGCATTGGCGCCACCCATAGCGTGGTGTTCGGCGGTTTTTCGGCCGGCGCGCTCAAAGACCGCATCCAGGACGCGGGCGCGGTCGCCGTGATCACCGCCAACTATCAGATGCGCGGCGGCAAGGAGCTGCCGCTCAAGGCCATCGTGGATGAAGCCATCGCCCTTGGCGGCTGCGAGACCGTGCGCCAGGTGGTGGTGTTTCAGCGCACGCCCACCGCGTGCCACATGGAGCCCGGCCGCGACGTCTGGATGCACGACGCGCTTGCGGGCCAGCCCACCGAATGCCCGGCCGAGATGGTGGGCGCCGAGCATCCGCTGTTCATCCTCTACACCTCCGGCTCCACGGGCAAGCCCAAGGGTGTGCAGCACAGCACCGGCGGCTATTTGCTGTGGGCCAAGCAGACCATGCTGTGGACCTTCGACCTCAAGGACAGCGATGTGTTCTGGTGCACGGCCGACATCGGCTGGATCACCGGCCACACCTACGTCGCCTACGGGCCGCTCGCCGCGGGCGCGACGCAAATCGTGTTCGAAGGTGTGCCCACCTATCCGAACGCCGGGCGCTTCTGGCAGATGATCGAAAAGCACGGCTGCACCATCTTTTACACCGCGCCGACGGCGATCCGCTCGCTCATCAAGGCCAGCGACACCGACGAAAAGGTCCACCCGAAGAACTGGAGTCTGTCGACGCTGCGCATCCTGGGGTCGGTGGGCGAGCCGATCAACCCCGAGGCCTGGATGTGGTACTACCGCCACGTCGGCGGCGAGCGCTGCCCCATCGTCGACACCTTCTGGCAGACCGAAACCGGCGGCCACATGATTACCCCGCTGCCGGGCGCCACGCCGTTGGTGCCCGGATCGTGCACCCTGCCGCTGCCGGGTATCGCCGCGGCAATCGTCGACGAGCAAGGCAACGACATGCCCAACGGACAGGGTGGCATCCTGGTCATCAAAAAGCCCTGGCCGTCGATGATCCGCACCATCTGGGGTGATCCGGAGCGCTTCAAGAAGAGCTACTTCCCCGAGGAGCTCAAGGGCTACTACCTGGCGGGCGACGGAGCGGTGCGCTCCGAAGACCGCGGCTACTTCCGCATCACCGGCCGCATCGACGACGTGCTCAACGTCAGTGGCCACCGCATGGGCACGATGGAGATCGAGTCCGCCCTGGTGGCCAAGACCGACCTGGTGGCGGAAGCCGCCGTCGTCGGTCGACCCGATGACATCACCGGTGAGGCCATCGTCGCTTTCGTCGTGCTCAAGCGCCCGCTGCCGCAGGGGGAGGAAGCCAAAGCCATCGCCAACGAGCTGCGCAACTGGGTGGCCAAGGAGATCGGACCGATCGCCAAGCCGAAGGACATTCGCTTCGGCGAAAACCTGCCCAAGACGCGCTCAGGCAAGATCATGCGGCGCCTGCTGCGCGCCATCGCCAAGGGCGAGGCCATCACGCAAGACGTCTCGACGCTGGAAAATCCGCACATCCTGGAGCAGCTGGCCAAGACCAACTGAGCCACGGCAGCGGCTGCTGCGCCGCGGCGCGGGCCGCGGTGCCTGCGTGGGCCAGGCGGGCGCCAAGAAAAAAGGCTTGCCGTGCGGCAAGCCTTTCATCAGGTGCGCGTGGCCGCCCCGGCGGCGACGCGCACACTGCCGTCACTTCAGGCCCAACACCCAGGTGGCCAGCTTTTTGGCCTCGGCGTCGCTGACCTGAGGGTTGGCCGGCATGGGGATCGCGCCCCACACGCCCGCGCCGCCCTTCTGGATCTTGGTGGCCAGCATGTCGGCGGCCTTGGCGTCGCCGGCGTACTTTTTGGCGATGTCTTTGTATGCCGGGCCCACAAGCTTTTTGTCCACCGCGTGGCAGGCCATGCAGTTTTTGGCCTTGGCCAGGGCCTCGTCGGCCAGGGCGGGGCCAGAGATGGCAGCGGTTGCCGCCAGAATGAGCAGAGCGTGTTTCATGGTTTCAGTCCTCACTGTGGATTGAGGGAATCGGCGTTTCGGTATTTCCATTCTAATGAGGCGGTCCTCGGGCACAATGTTTGGTCACAGTTTGTTGCAAACGATACGACCCGGTACGCGGAGCCTAGGCCGCACCCGGTGGGTTTTCGAAGGGACGCACGATGGCCTTGTTGCTGGTCGGGGTAGTGTTGCTGGCCCTGAAGTGGGCCGAGGTCGGGCCGGTGGCGCAGTGGGGCTGGGGCTGGGTGCTGGCCCCCTTTGGTCTGGCGGCCGTTTGGTGGTGGTGGGCCGACTGGTCCGGCTATACGCAGCGCAAGGCCGTGGAAAAGGAAGAGGCGCGCAAAGCGGCGCGGCTGGCCAAGGCGCGCGACCGGCTCAAGCCCCCCGTGTCGCGCCGTTGAGGACGGCTGCTGGCACAATGCGGCCCAAGCGGCTGTGCCATCGGACGATGGAGCGCCGCGTTATCTTGGCTTGACTGCAAAACCCGAGCGTGACCATGCCCACCTACCGTTCCCGCACCACCACCGCCGGCCGCAACATGGCTGGCGCCCGCGCGCTGTGGCGCGCCACCGGCATGAAGGATGGCGACTTCGACAAACCCATCATCGCCGTGGCCAATTCGTTCACCCAGTTCGTGCCGGGGCACGTGCACCTGAAGGACTTGGGCCAACTCGTGGCTCGCGAGATCGAGGCGGCCGGCGGGGTCGCCAAGGAGTTCAACACGATTGCGGTCGACGACGGTATCGCCATGGGCCACGATGGCATGCTGTACTCGCTGCCCAGCCGTGAGCTCATCGCCGACAGCGTCGAGTACATGGTCAATGCGCACTGCGCGGACGCGCTGGTGTGCATCTCCAACTGCGACAAGATCACGCCCGGCATGCTGATGGCGGCGCTGCGCCTGAACATTCCGGTGGTGTTCGTCTCGGGCGGGCCGATGGAGGCTGGCAAGGTGCGCCTGGCCGTGCCGGGTGAGCAGACGGTGCAGATCAAAAAGCTCGATTTGGTCGATGCCATGGTCATGGCCGCCAACCCCGACGTGGACGATGCCACGGTGGCCGAGGTGGAGCGCTCGGCGTGTCCGACCTGTGGCTCGTGTTCCGGCATGTTCACCGCTAACTCGATGAACTGCCTGACCGAGGCGCTGGGCCTGTCGCTGCCCGGCAATGGCACGGTGCTGGCCACCCACGCCGACCGCGAGCAGCTGTTCCGGCGCGCCGGGCGCCTGATCGTCGAGCTGGCACGGCGCTACTACGAGCAGAATGACGAGCGCGTGCTGCCGCGCAGCATCGCCACTTTGCGTGCCTTCGAAAACGCGATGACGCTCGACATCGCCATGGGCGGCTCGACCAATACCGTGCTGCACCTGCTGGCCGCTGCGCAGGAGGCACAGGTGCCCTTCACCATGGCTGACATCGACCGCCTGTCGCGCCGCGTGCCCACCCTGTGCAAAGTGGCGCCCAACACCAACAAGTACCACATCGAAGATGTGCACCGCGCCGGTGGCATCATGGGCATACTGGGCGAGCTCGACCGCGCTGGCTTGCTGCACACCGACGTTCCCACGGTACACAGCGCCACGCTCAAAGACGCCCTCGACGCCTGGGACGTGATGCGTCAGCCCAGTGAGGCGGTGCAAACCTTCTACCGCGCGGGACCCGCCGGCATTCCGACCCAGACGCCGTTCAGCCAGGACACGCGTTGGCCGTCGCTGGACTTGGACCGCCGCTCGGGCTGCATTCGCAGCGTCGAGCACGCCTATTCCCGCGATGGCGGGCTGGCCGTGCTCTATGGCAACCTGGCGGTCGATGGCTGTATCGTCAAGACGGCGGGCATCGACGAGAGCATGTTCGAGGTCGAGCAGCTGCGCTACACGACCAGCGTACCGACCTCGGTGCTGCGCGTCTTCGAGGGGCCGGCGCGCGTCTTCGAGAGCCAGGATGCGGCGGTCGAAGCGATCTTGGGCGACCAGATCCGCCCGGGGGACGTGGTCGTGATTCGCTACGAGGGGCCGCGCGGCGGGCCGGGCATGCAAGAGATGCTCTACCCGACGTCCTACCTCAAGTCCAAGGGCTTGGGCAAGGTGTGCGCCTTGCTGACCGACGGGCGCTTCTCGGGCGGCACCTCGGGGCTGTCGATTGGGCATGTCTCGCCCGAGGCGGCGGCGGGCGGCACCATCGGCTTGGTGCGCGACGGCGACCGCATTCGCATCGACGTCACCGGGCGCTCGATCGAGCTGCTGGTCAGCGACGAAGAGCTGGCCCGTCGGCGTTCCGAGCAGGACGCCAAGGGCTGGAAGCCCGCGCAGCCGCGCGCCCGCAAAGTGTCGGCCGCACTCAAGGCCTACGCGATGCTGGCCATGTCGGCCGACAAGGGAGCGGTGCGTGACCTCAGCCGGCTGGACTGAGCGGCCGCTGCCGCCGTCATCCGGCGTCGGTGTGGTTCTGGCGCCGACGCGCCTGGTGGGTGCGCTGCAGCGCCTGCACCAGCACGTACACTTGCAGCATGTCCAAATGGGGGTAGTGCTCGCGCAGGGTCAGGATGGCCTGATGCACCAGGGGAACCCCCCGAATGCCGCGCTGCGGATCGAGGAAGGGCAGACAACGTTCGTAAGCATCCTCGAAGATGTCGCGCAATGCCGTGTCCCGGCGGCGTTCGCGTGGCGCCTTGTCCGCAATCGTGGTGGGCATGGTGACTCCCGTCAGGTTGGTTGTGGGTCGTTGTGGTTCGGGTCTGCGCGTCATGGTAGCGCGGAACCGCCCCGGTGCCCAAACCCGTTCGCTTCAGGAGGCCGGGGATGTTGATGCATCCGGGCTGGGACCCCGTGGCGGTGCGCATCGGCCCGCTGGCCGTGCACTGGTACGGGTTGATGTACCTGGTCGGTTTTGCGCTGTTCGTGTGGTTGGGGCGGCGGCGCCTGCGGCACGAACCCTACCGCAGCCTGGGCTGGCAGCCGCGTGACGTGGAGGACATGCTGTTTTGGGGCGTGCTCGGGGTGATCCTGGGCGGGCGGCTGGGCTACGTGCTGTTCTACAAGCCGCTCGACTATTTGGCCGATCCGCTGCAGATTTTTGCCGTCTGGCAGGGGGGGATGAGCTTTCACGGTGGGCTGCTCGGGGTGCTGATCGCGCTGGCCTTATGGGCGCGTCGGCACGGGCGGCCGTGGCTGCAAGTCATGGACTTTATCGCGCCGTGCGTGCCGACGGGGCTGGCGGCCGGGCGCATCGGCAATTTCATCAACGGTGAGCTTTGGGGTCGGGTGGCCAGTCCGGACCTGCCGTGGGCGATGGTGTTCCCGGGCGCTGGCCCCCTGCCGCGACACCCCTCGCAGCTGTATCAGGCGGTGCTGGAAGGGGTGTTGTTGTTCGTGCTGCTGTGGCTCTACGCGCGCCAGCCGCGCCGCCTGGGCGAGGTCTCGGCGGCCTTTCTGACGGGCTATGGGCTGCTGCGATTCGCGGCGGAGTATTTTCGTGAACCCGACGCCCACCTGGGCCTGCTGTCGCTGGGCTTGAGCATGGGGCAGTGGCTGAGCCTGCCGATGGTGCTGGCGGGCGTGGTTCTGTGGTTCTGGGCGCGCCGGGCTGCTCGATGACCATGACCATGACCAATCTGTACGACGCCCTGCGTGCGGCCTTTCCGGCGGACGGGGATGCCTGGGCCATCGAGACCGGCGATGGCCTGGTCTACACCTGGCGCGACCTCGACCGGGGCAGCGCCATGATTGCCAACCTGTTGGCCAGCCTCGATTTGCCGCCCGCGTCTCGTGTGGTGGCGCAGGTCGACAAGTCGGTCGAGGCGCTCATGCTGTACTTGGCGACGCTGCGCGCCGGTCACGTCTACGTGCCGCTCAACACCGCTTACCAGCCGGCAGAAGTCGAATCCTTCATCGCCGATGCCGAACCGGCAGTCGTGGTGTGCGTGCCCGAGCGCTTCGGGTGGGTCAGCAAGCTCGCCTTCCGGGCCGGTGCGCGCGCGGTGTTCACGCTGGGTGCCGATCGCAGTGGCACGCTGCTGGAGCGCGCGGCGCACCAGTCGGACGAACAGGGTCCGGTGGCGGTGGGCGCGCAGGCGCTGGCCTCCATCATCTACACCAGCGGCACCACGGGGCGCAGCAAGGGCGCCATGCTCACGCACGGCAACCTGTTGGCCAATGCTCAGGTGTTGCACGACTATTGGGGCTGGCGTGCGGGTGACGTGCTCATCCACGTGCTGCCCACGTTTCACGTGCATGGGTTGTTCGTGGCGGTGCATGGCGCGCTGCTCAACGGCAGCCCCATGCTGTGGGCGGCCCGGTTCGATGCGCGCACCGTGCTGGGCTGGTTGCCGCGCGCCACGGTCTTCATGGGCGTGCCCACGCTCTACACCCGCTTGTTGGCCGAGCCAGACCTCACGCCCGAGCGCTGCGCGTCCATGCGGCTGTTCATCTCCGGCTCGGCCCCGCTGCTGACCGAGACCTTCCACGCCTGGCAGGCGCGCACCGGCCACACTATCCTGGAGCGATACGGCATGAGCGAGACCCTTATGCTGACCTCCAACCCGTATGGGCCGGATCCGCGCTATGGCGGGCAGGCCGAACGCCGCGCCGGCACGGTGGGTTTTCCGCTGCCCGGGGTGGCGTTGCGCATCGCGGGCGACGACGACCGCCCGTTGCCGGTGGGTGACGTGGGCGGCGTGCAGGTGCGCGGCCCCAGCGTCTTTCAGGGCTACTGGCGCCTGCCCGACAAGACGCGCGCCGAGTTCACCGCCGATGGCTGGTTTCGCACGGGCGACGTTGGCTTCGTCGACGCGCGCGGGTATCTGACGCTGGTCGGGCGCAGCAAGGATCTGATCATCAGCGGCGGCTACAACGTCTACCCGGCCGAGGTCGAGGGCGCCATCAACGAGCTGCCCGGCGTGGCCGAGAGCGCGGTGATCGGCGTGCCGCACCCCGATTTCGGCGAAGTCGGGGTCGCGTTGGTGATTCCCCGCCCCGGCGCCCAGCCCGACCCGGAGGCGATCCTGGCGGCGCTGCGCACGCGGCTGGCCAACTATAAAATCCCCAAGCGCTGCGTGATCGTGGACGAGCTGCCGCGCAACGCGATGGGCAAGGTGCAAAAGAACCTGCTGCGCGAGCGTTGGCGCGACACCTTCACTGCTTGAAGCGCCCCGCGTGCCGTCAGCGCAGCACCAACACGGGCGTGTGGGAGTGCGTCAACACCTGTTGCGTCTCGCTGCCCAGCAGCAGGCGCTTGAGCCCCCGGCGCCCGTGCGAGGCCATCACGATCAGGTCGCATTTGTGGCGCTTGGCCGCAGCGATGATGGCTTCGGCGACCAGGTCCGACTTGACCGTGAGGGGCTTGACCTTGACCTGCCGCGGCTGGGCCCGGGTCTTGACCGCCTGCACCGTCGCGCGCGCTTCGTCTTCCCATTGCTTTTCGATCTGGCGCACCTCGGCCGTGCCCAGCGCCACCCCCCCTTCGAAGTAGGTCTGTGGGTAGCGCGGCACCACGCGCAGCGCCACCAGCTCGGCACCGGTCAGGTCGGCCAGGGCGATGGCGTGATCGACGGCACGGTCCGACAGCTCCGAGCCATCGGTGGCTACCAGAATGCGTTGGTACATGGGTGACTCCTCATCCGTTTTTTGAGACAGCGCCAGCGTAACCGCGCCGCCCGTCACCGATTTGACCCACGTCAAGCGCCGCGCAGAGCGCGCGTGTCCGCGTCTCAGGGGCGCCGCGTGGGCATGACGTGCACCCAATCGGGATCCAGCCGCACGCACAACCGCTGGCCCTGCTTCAGCCCCGTGCGTTGCGCCCCGGCCAGCGTCAGGCGCAGCCGCGTGCCCGGCACCTCGGTCAGCGTCAGGGTCGCCAGCGACAAGTCGCCCAGGTAGCGCAGCTCGGCGACCTGGGCACACAGCACGCTGGGGTTGCCAGGGGCGACCGGCGCATCGAGCAGGTGCAGCCCGTCGGCCTGGATGATCCAACTGACCCGCTGACCCGCGGGGATCCGGCCCTTGTCAGGCACGCGCAGGCGCCGTACGGGGGCGTCGGCGTCGCTGTCGTCGGCCAGCCAGCCCAGCCAGCCCATGCCAGGTTGGTCCTCGCACGGGCCCAGCCACACGCCCTGAAAGCGGTTTTGTACCCCCAGCAGGTCGGCCACGCGGGCGTTGCGCGGGCTGCGGTACAGGCGCGCCGGGCTGCCTTGTTGCAGCACCTCGCCGCCATCCATGACGGCCAGCGTGTCGGCCAGGTGGCGGGCCTCCTGCAAATCGTGGGTGACCAGCACGATGGGGATGTGCAGGTCGGCGCGCACGTCGGCCAGCGTGCGATAGAGGTCTTGCCGCAGCATCTGGTCCACGGCGGAAAACGGCTCGTCGAGCAGCAGCAGCCGCGGCGCGCGCGCCAGCGCGCGCGCCAGCGCGACGCGTTGCTGTTGCCCCCCGGACAGGGCTGCGGGGCGGCGCGCCTGCTGCTCGCGCGTCAGCTGTACCCGGTCCAGCCACTGCCGTGCCTGCGCCAGGCGCTGCGCCCGCGGCAGATGCAACAGCGCCAGCGCCACGTTGTCCAGTGCGCTCAGGTGCGGCATGAGGGCATAGTGCTGAAACATCAAGCCGACGCGGCGCTGCTGCGGCGGCAGGTGGATGCCAGCCTGCGTGTCGGACCACACCTGGCCATCCACGGCCACGTGGCCCTCGCTAGGGCGCAGCAACCCGGCCAGGATGCGCAGCAGCGACGTCTTGCCCGCACCCGAGCGCCCCACCAGGGCCAGCAGCTCGCCGGGCGGGCAGTGCAGCCGGGCGTGCACGCGCATCGGTCGATCTTGCTGTACCTCGACCCACAGGCCTTGCGTTGCTGCCGCCTGCGAGGCAGCAAGGGCATACGCTCCGTGCGCATCGTGAGACACGGACGCTGCGCTCATGACTGGCGCTCCCCGCGGGCGCGCGTCAAGCGCGCAGTGGCCACGAAAGAGGCCGCCACGGCCACCAAGGAGAGCAAAAAGAGCAGTCCCGCCATGCGATTGGCATTCTCCAGGTCGAACGCCTGCACGCGGTCGTAGATCGCAATCGCGATGGTCTTGGTCTCGCCCGGGATGTTGCCGCCCATCATCAACACCACGCCAAACTCACCCAGGGTGTGCACGAACGTCAAGATGCACGCCGAAAGGATACCCGGCCACGCCAGCGGAAGTTCCACCCGCCACAGTGTCGACCACGTCCCCAAACCGCTGACGTGCGCGGCCTCGATCAGCCGCGGATCGATCGACTCGAAGGCGCGCTGTATCGGCTGCACGATGAACGGAATATTGAAAACGATCGAGGCGATGAGCAGCCCTAGAAAATTGAACGTCAGCGCGACACCCCATGTCTCCTGCGCCCAGCGCCCGATAGGCGACGCGCCGCCCAACCCCACCAAGAGGTAGTAGCCCAGCACCGTGGGTGGCAAAACCAGGGGCAGCACCACGGCCGCTTCGATCAGTACCTTGCCCGCAAACTGGCGATACGCCAACCAACGACCCAGCCACAGTCCCACGGGCAGCAGCACGAGCAGAGTAGCCGTCGCCAACTCCAGCGATAGGGTCAACGCCTGCCAATCCATCCTGCCTCCGAACTGGCGTTCAGCGGGGCATTTCGAAACCGTATCGCTTCATGATTGCCTGTGCGGCGGGCGACGCGATGAAATCGTAGAACGCATCCGCTTGCGGCGGCGCCCCGGTGATGACCGCCATGCGTTGCGCCAGCGGCTGATGCCACTGGGCTGGGATCAGGTCGAAAGACCCGGTGCGCGCCACCTGGGGCGCCAACGCCAGCGACAGTGCGATGATGCCGCCCTGAGTGCTGCCAGAAGTGGCAAACTGCGCCGTCTGCGAGATGTTTTCACCCAGCACGAGAAACGGCTGGATCTCAGACCACAGTCCGGCGTGCTGCAGCGCTTCGCGCGCCCGCATTCCGTAGGGCGCATGCTCCGGGTTGGCAATGGCAAATTTTTTGAGCCGGCCATCACGCAGGGCAGCGCCCAAATCCTTGAGGCTGCCATCGGCTTTGAGCGGCGAGCCGTGTGGAACCATGATCCCGATGCGCCCGTAGGCGTAGAGCCGACCGCGGTCGCGCGTTTTGCCCGCATCGGCCAGCTTGAAGACGAACCCCTCATCGGCCGACATGAATACATGAAACGGCGCGCCTTGCAGAATCTGTGAGTAAAAATTGCCCGAAGACCCCAGCACCAACCGCACTTTGTACCCCGTCTGGCGCTCAAAGATCACACCCACCTCCTCGAGCGCGAACTTCAAATCCGACGCCGCGGCCACCGTCAAAGCGGTGGGCGATTGGGCGCGTGCCGCGACGGGAGAGGCTATGGCCAGCGTGGCGGCGGCCCATTGCACGAAGGCGCGGCGGTGGAGGGAAACCGTGGCACCCGAGCATCGGACGACAGACGCGTCGGCGCGAGCGTGGTTCATCCAATATCTCCTGTAGGCGATATCTACAGCTAAGTATAACCATAAAATCGGACGTGCATATGGGGGGCTGCACTGCCATGACATCTCAACTCCTTGCAGCGGCGGACGGTTCGGACCGCCCGCGCTTTCGCATTCAGGTCAAACACGCGATCGCCATCGGACCTGGCAAGGCGCAGCTGCTCGCGCTGATCGACGAGTGCGGCTCGATCGCCCAAGCCGCACGTCGGTTGGACATGAGTTATCAGCGCGCCTGGACGTTGGTCCATGCCATGAACCAGCATTTCGTTGGCCCTTTGGTCGCCAAGCACCGGGGGGGAGGGCAAGCGCGCGGTGCCCAACTGACCCCGCTGGGGAGGGAAGTGCTGCAGCTGTACCGCCAGATCGAGTCCGAAGCGGCGCGGGCGATCACCCCCTATCTGTCCCGCTTGGAGGGCTTGATCCGTACCGACGTGGTACCGCAGACGCGCCAAGCGACGCGAATCGAACGCGGTGGGGGTTAACCCCGATTCGTCATTTGACACTAATCAAACCAAGGTTGATGTCATTTCCGTAAGCTCCGCGCATGTCTGGAGTTGCGCCTTCCGCGGATCATGTACCTGCATCCGTTGTGCAGGCGGACGGGACGTCGCATTTACTCGGTGAGCACCGAGGGCCGCTCGTGGTGGCCGACGATTTTGCGGTGCTCGACGACCCCCTGGAGCAACAGGCATTCACCCAGGCAAGCGAGGCCGACGACGGTTTCGTCAACGAATCGGTCCTGATGGTGCAAGGCATGTACTGCGCGGCGTGCGCCGATACGGTGGAGTCTGCCCTGGCGCGCTGCCCCGGTGTGCTCGAGGCGCAAGTCCATGCTGCCACTCGGCGCCTGACGCTGCGCTGGGATCCGGCGCGTACCCGTTTGTCCGAGCTGGCGCAGGCCGTCGGCCGCACCGGCTACCGGCTGCTGCCGATGCAGCAGGCGCTGGGCGTGAGCGAGCGGGTGAAGGAAACCCGCCAGGCCCTGTGGCGGCTCTTCGTCGCCGGTTTTTGCATGATGCAGGTGATGATGTACACCTGGCCGGAGTACGTCACCGCGCCGGGGGAAATTCCCGCCGACATCGTGCAACTGTTGCGCTGGGCGTCGTGGGTGCTCAGTTTGCCCGTGATGCTGTTTGCCAGCGGGCCGTTTTTTGCCAGCGCGTGGCGCGATCTCCGGCAGGGGCGCATCGGCATGGACACGCCGGTGTCGATCGGCATTTTGGTCACGTTCGTCGCCAGCAGCTTGGCCACGTTCGACCCGACCGGGCCTTGGGGGCAGGACATCTGGTTCGATTCGCTCACCATGTTCGTTTTCTTTCTGCTCGGCGGACGCTACTTGGAGCTCAAGTTGCGCGACCGCACGGCCGGCGCGCTCGACGCGCTCATGAATCGCCTGCCCGAGCAGTGCGAACGGGAGCGCCCCGACGGCACGGTCGAGCGCGTCTCCCTCAAGCGTTTGCAGGTGGGTGACGTGGTTCGGGTCGAAGCGGGACAAGCGTTTCCGGGTGACGGCACAGTGCTCAGCGACGCCGCCACCGTGGACGAGGCGCTGCTGACCGGCGAGTCGCATCCCATCACGCGCCGCCGGGGTGACGCGGTCGTTGCCGGTAGCTACAACCTCGGCGGCACCGTGCGCGTGCGCATCGACCGCCTGGGCCGCGACACGCGGTTTGCGCAAATCGTCTCGCTCATGGAGCAGGCGAGCACCGAAAAACCGCGCCTGGCGCGGCTGGCGGATCGCATTGCCGCGCCGTTCTTGGTGCTGGTGTTGCTGGCCGCCGCCCTGTCGGCCCTGCTGTGGTGGAGCGTCGATCCGCACCGCGCGGTGGCCACGGCGGTGGCGGTGCTCATCGTCACCTGTCCGTGCGCCTTGTCGCTGGCCACGCCAGCTGCCATGTTGGCCTCGGCCGGGGCGCTGGCGCGGCGCGGCATCTTGACGCGGCGCCTGCAAGCCTTCGAGGCGCTGGCCGCCGTCGATACCGTGGTATTTGACAAGACCGGCACCCTGACGCAAGACCGCGTGGTCGTGCGCGAAGTGCGCGTGCGCGACGGCTGGACGGTCGAGCGTGCCCTGCGCGCGGCCGCGCCGCTGGCCCGCGCTTCGCTGCACCCGGTGTCGCGCGCCCTGGTGGCGCGGTTCGAAGACACCGCCGCCGGCGATGGCCCGGCGCCGCTGCTGGAGGTGGCGGAAACCCCAGGGCGCGGGTTGACCGCCCGCGACACCGAGGGGCACGAGTGGCGCTTGGGGTCGGCCGCGCACTGCGGGTTGGACGAGGCCGCGTTGGTTCAGGCCGGGCGCAGCGTGGCGGACATGCCGTGTGCGTATCTGGCCGATGCGCATGGCTGGGTGGCGACGTTCGTGCTGGACGAAGGGGTGCGCCCCGATGCGCGTGCAGCGATCGAGCGGCTGCGCGCACTTGGTTTGCGGGTGCACTTGCTGTCGGGTGACCGGCTCGGGGCGGCGCTGCGCGTAGCTCGTCCGCTGGGGATCGACACCGTGGTCGCCGAGGCCAGCCCCGAGCGCAAGCTCGAACAAGTCGCCCGCTGGCAGGCGGGGGGGCACCGAGTGGCGATGGTGGGCGACGGACTCAACGACGGGCCGGTGCTCGCCCGCGCCGACGTGTCGTTTGCGCTGGGGCATGGCGCGCCGTTGACGCAGACCCGGGCCGATTTCGTGGTGCAAAGTGGTCGGCTCAGCGACGTCGTGTTCGTGGTCGAGCAGGCGCGCGCGACGATGCGCATCGTGCGCCAAAATCTGGCCTGGGCCGCCGGCTACAACGCCATCAGCGTGCCGTTGGCCTTGGTGGGCTGGATGCCTCCTTGGGCGGCAGGCCTGGGGATGGCGGCCAGTTCCTTGCTCGTCATCGGCAATGCCATGCGGCTGTCGCGCATGGTGGCCAAGGCACTCTCCAACGGCCTCCCCGCCGTTGCCGCTCCCACCCCCACCCCTGTCTGACGACGCCCCCCACCATGGAAATCTTGTACCTGCTCATTCCCCTGTCGGTCGTGCTCGTGCTGCTCATCATCGGCGTGTTCTGGTGGGCGCTGCAGTCTGGCCAGTTCGACAACATCGAGCGCGAGGGCGAGCGCATCCTGCGCCAGGATTGACTTAAGTCAAGGGCGCGCAAGGCCTCGTCCCGGATACTGCGCGCGAAAGATTTTCTCAACAGGAGTGTTCCTATGTCTGCAACCACTGCGGGATCCCACGGAGGGGTCTACAACGACAAGGTCGTGCGGCAGTTCGCCATCATGACCGTGGTCTGGGGCATCGTCGGCTTTCTGGTCGGCGTCATCATTGCCGCCCAGCTGGCGTGGCCCGAGCTCAACTTCGGCATCGAGTACCTGACGTACAGCCGCTTGCGACCGCTGCACACCAGCGCGGTGATTTTCGCCTTCGGCGGCTGCGGCTTGTTTGCTACCGCGTACTACGTGGTGCAGCGTACCTGTCAGACGCAATTGTTCGCGCCGGCGTTGGCCTCGTTCACGTTCTGGGGCTGGCAGGCGGTCATCGTGCTGGCCGCGATCACTCTGCCCCTGGGCATCACCAGCGGCAAGGAGTACGCGGAACTCGAATGGCCTATTGACCTGCTGATCGCAGCCGTTTGGGTGGCCTTCGCGGTGGTCTTCTTCGGCACCATCGGCACCCGTAAGGTGCGCCACATCTACGTGGCCAACTGGTTCTATGGCGCCTTCATCATCGCCGTGGCCATGCTGCACATCGTCAACAGCGCGGCCATCCCGGTGAGCTTCTGGAAGTCCTATTCCGCCTACGCCGGGGTGCAAGACGCCATGGTGCAGTGGTGGTACGGCCACAACGCCGTGGGCTTTTTCCTGACCGCGGGCTTCCTGGGCATGATGTACTACTTCATCCCCAAGCAGGCCGAGCGCCCCGTCTACAGCTACCGGCTGTCGATCGTGCACTTCTGGGCGTTGATCTTCACCTACATGTGGGCGGGTCCGCACCACCTGCACTACACCGCGCTGCCCGACTGGGCGCAGTCGCTGGGCATGGTGTTCTCGCTCATCCTGCTCGCGCCGTCCTGGGGCGGCATGATCAACGGCATCATGACGCTGTCCGGCGCGTGGCACAAGCTGC
>DYIC01000036.1 GCA_020723845.1 Hydrogenophaga sp. | reverse complement strand
GCCGTGGCCACGAGCTCGCCCACACTCAAGCCGCTGGCGCGGATGCGCGCCTGGATTGCGCCAACGTCGATGTCACGGGGCCCCGGCGGTACCGGGTCTTGCCACAATAAATCCTCTTTGGGAGCACGCGGGCCTATGTAGCGCGCACGCGGTCCCATGTCGCGGTGGGTGAGCTTGAACCAGGCGCGCGCAAACGCCTCGGAAAATGCCGCGTGATCGCGCCAGAAGCGCTCGGCGATCGGGCGGTAGATGGGGTCCATCTTGAGCGCCATGTCGGCATCCGTCATGATGGGCAGGGTGCGGCGCGAGGGATCTTCGGGGTCGGGCGGCATGTGCTCGGGGCGGATACCGATCGGCTGCCATTGCCACGCGCCCGCAGGGCTCTTGGCCAACTCCCACTCATAGCCGAAGAGCAGCTCGAAGTAGCCGTTGTCCCAGCGCGTGGGGTGGGTGGTCCAGGCACCTTCGATGCCGCTGGTGACCGTATCGCGGCCGATGCCGCGGCTGGCGTGGTTCATCCAGCCCAGGCCTTGCTCTTCGATCGGCGCTGCCTCGGGCGCCGGCCCCAGGTTGGCCGCACTGCCGTTGCCGTGTGCTTTGCCCACCGTGTGGCCACCCGCGGTCAGGGCCACGGTCTCCTCGTCGTTCATGCCCATGCGGGCAAAGGTCTCGCGCACATGCAGCGCGGTCTTGAGCGGGTCGGGCTGGCCATTGACCCCCTCGGGGTTGACGTAGATGAGCCCCATTTGCACCGCCGCCAGCGGGTTTTCCAGCGTCTCGGGCCGCTCGACGTCGGCGTAGCGCTGCTCGCTGGGCTGCAGCCACTGGTGCTCCGGCCCCCAGTACACGTCTTTTTCCGGGTGCCAGATGTCCTCACGGCCGAAGGCAAAGCCGTAAGTCTTGAGCCCCATCGATTCGTAGGCCACGTTGCCGGCCAGGATCATCAGGTCGGCCCACGAGAGCTTGTTGCCGTATTTTTTCTTGATCGGCCACAGCAGCCGACGCGCCTTATCCAGGTTGGCGTTGTCGGGCCAGGAGTTGAGTGGTGCGAAGCGCTGGTTGCCCGTGTTGGCCCCGCCGCGGCCGTCGGCGACCCGGTACGAGCCGGCCGCATGCCACGCCATGCGGATGAACAGCCCGCCGTAGTGGCCGTAGTCGGCCGGCCACCAGGGCTGGCTGTCGGTCATGAGCGCGCGCAGGTCGCGCTCGAGCGCTTCCACGTCCAGCGTGCGCACCGCGTCGCGGTAGCGAAAACCGGGCAGCGGGTTGGTTTTGGTGTCGTGCTGGTGCAGGATGTCGAGGTTGAGCGCATGGGGCCAGGGAGCGGTCGGCGCCTGGGCGGGATCCTGGCGGGTGACGGCGCCGTGGTGGAAGGGACAGCCCCCGCTGCGGGCAGGTTGGGAAGCGTTCATGTTCATCTCCAGTGAGCGATGTTTCATCGATGACGTCAATCGAAAAATATTTTTCAATTGACAGATCTACTGTAGCGCGACCTCCCCGGCCGTGGATTCACTTCTGTCTATGGCCGCCATAGCGGATGCACGAACGCTCGATCGGGTTATGATGACCGTGTATCCACCCGCGGCCCCGCCGCACGAGGAGCGACGCGATGCAATGGCTGGTCTTGGGTCTGATCCTGTTTCTGGGCATGCACTCGGTACGCATCGTCGCCGACGACTGGCGCAGCCAGATGATCGACCGCATCGGCTTGGGCGCCTGGAAAGCGTTGTACTCACTGGTGTCGCTGCTGGGATTGGTACTGATCGTCTGGGGCTACGGCCTGGCGCGGCACAACCCGGTCACGCTATGGGTGCCGCCGGTGGGCATGGCCCATGCCGCCTCGCTGTTGACGCTGCTGGCCTTCGTGTTGCTGGTGGCGGCGTATGTACCGGGCAACGCCATCAAGGCCCGGCTGCAGCACCCCATGGTACTGGGCGTCAAACTGTGGGCGTTCGCGCACCTGTTGGCCAACGGCACGCTGGCCGACGTGCTGCTGTTCGGCGGCTTCCTGGCCTGGGCCGTGCTCGACTACCGCTCGGCTCGCCGTCGCCCTGCAGGCCAGCCCGACGACGATGACGATGATGCCGCCGACGTGGCCGAGGTGCGGGGCGCGCGCAGCGCCCTCGCGCCCACGGTGGCCACCGTGGTGGTCGGTGTCGGCGCTTGGGCCGTGTTCGCCTTCTGGGCCCACGGCGCCCTGTTTGGCGTGCGGCCATTCGGTTGAGGCGCCCAGAGCGTGGATGGCCTGGCGCTGCGCCTCGGGTCATCGTTGGGACATAACACTCCACGCCAAACAGGTGTGCGGAACGCCCGCAAACGGCGCAAGACTCGCACAAGGCATTGACGATGACCAGTTTGATGACTATAGTCACCTACGTGGTCATCTGCAGGAGAAAGCGCCGTGCCGACCATTCAAGCTTCCGAATTCAAGGCCAAATGCCTCGCTCTGATGGATTCAGTGGCCACCACCGGCGAGATCTGGGTGGTGACCAAGAATGGCAAACCGGTGGCGGAATTGCGTCCCTATTCCGGGCAACGCATCAGCCACCCGTTTGGCCTACACCGCAACCTTGACATTCGTGGTGACGTACTGGCGCCACTGGAAAACGATCTCTGGAAAGCGCTGGCGTGATCATCGACACCCACACCCTGTTGTGGATGGATCGCGACGACCCCGCGCTCGGGGCGCGAGCGCGGCAGCGAATCCAGGCCGACTGGCTGGCTGGGCAGGTGGCGGTCAGCGCCATCAGTTTTTGGGAAGTGGCCATGCTGGCGGAACGCGGCCGCATCGCGCTGCCCATGCCGGTCGGGCTGTGGCGCGAGGACTGGTTGCGTGCTGGCCTGGTGGAAATCCCGGTCGATGGCCGCATCGCCTTGCTGTCGACCCAGCTCGAGAACCTGCATCGCGACCCCGCCGACCGCTTCATTGTGGCCACCGCCATCGTCCGCAACACGCCACTGGTGACCGCCGACCGGCTGATCCTGGATTGGGTCGGCACCCTCGAGCGCATTCCGGCCGACCAGTAGAGCGGCGCCATCATCGCACCCCCCGAGATGAATCAGCCGGATGGGCTGACTGTGCGGTATCGTAGCGCCCTACCATCGCGGCAGCACCGGCAGCGGCGATGGCCGCCAGCAGCCCCATGACGAACACCGCGGCCAGCCCGAAGCGGCTGCTCACCCAGCCGCCCAGCGCGCCCGCCACCACGCCCGAGGCGCCGTAGCCGATCAGGGCATACAGGGCCTGCCCGCGCGCGCGCAGCCGCCCCGGAAAGTGTCGATGGATGAGCGCGACGCACACCGTGTGGTGCGCGGCGAAGGTGACGGCGTGCAGCCCCTGCGCCAATGCCAGCACCGGCCACCACCCGGCACCCCAGGCCGTGGCCGCCATGCGCACGGCGGTCAGCACCGCGGCCAGCAGCAGCCACTGCGGCAGCGCCAGCCGCGGCAACCACCGCCCCTGGGTGAAGAACCAGGCCACTTCCACCACCACCGCCGTGGCCCACAGCGCGCCGATGGCGCCCTTGCCGTAACCCAACCGGTCCAAATAGAGCGAGAAAAAAATGTAGACGAGGACGTGCGCCAGCACGTGCCAGAACAGGGCCACGAAAAACCACGCCACCGCGGGCTGGCGCAGCACCGGGCCGACGCGCGCTGGCGCGGCGCTGGCGGCCAGGGGCGCCTGCCGCCACGGCGGGATGGCCCACACGGCCGCCACCACCAGCACCAGGGTTAGGTTGGCCCAGAGGGGAAAGCCACCCAGCCCATGCCGCTCGAACCACACGCCCGCGGCCAGCACGGTCAGCAAAAAGCCCAACGAGCCCCACAGGCGCACGCGCCCGTAGCGACCCGCGTCGAAGCGCCCCGCCGCGCCCATGGCGTGCGCGAGCACGGTCTCGGACAGCGGCATCATCGCGCTGGTGTGGGTAAACAGCAGCAACAGCACCAGCGGCAACCACCAGGGGGCGGGTTGCCACCACAGCCCCAGTGAGATCCCCAGCGCCACCCCGGCACACACGCGCAGCCAGCGCACCGGGTCGCCACTGCGGTCGCTGAGCCACCCCCACAGGTAGGGCGCGAACAGCCGGGTGGCCGACTGCAGCGCGGTCAACAAGCCGATGGCCCACAGTCCATAGCCCAGATGCTGCAACCACAGCGGCAGGTACGGGTTGAAAAACCCGATGTGCGCGAAATACCCCGCCGAGAGCGCCGCAAACGGCCACAGCGAGCGCGCGGGGGCAGCAGGCGCCGCCGCCTGTGCGCTCATGACCGCGTCGTCGGGTCGGTCGGCGCCTGCGCCGCCACGGGCCCGGGCACCACCCGCACGTCACCGCACTGCGCGCGGTGGCGCAGCGCGTGATCCATCAGCACCAGGGCGAGCAAAGCCTCGACGATGGGCACGGCCCGGATGCCCACGCACGGGTCGTGACGCCCTTTGGTGATGACCTCGGTGGGGGCGCCCGTGGTGTCGATGGAGGGACGCGGCACCAGGATGGAGCTGGTGGGCTTGATGGCCAGCGTCACCACGATGTCCTGCCCGGTGCTGATGCCCCCGAGCACGCCACCCGCGTGGTTGGAGACGAACCCCTGCGGGGTGATGGCGTCGCCGTGCTCGCTGCCGCGCTGCGCCACGCAGGCAAAGCCGTCGCCGATCTCCACCCCCTTGACGGCGTTGAGCCCCATCATGGCGTGCGCAATGTCGGCATCGAGCCGGTCGTAGATGGGCTCGCCCAACCCGACTGGCACCCCTTGCGCCACCACGCGCAGTCGGGCACCGACCGAATCGCCAGCCTTGCGAATCTCACCCAGGTACGCCTCGAGCGCGCTCACGTCGGCCGTGGGCGCGAAAAACGGGTTGGCGTCGACATGCTCCCACCCTTCGAACGGCACGGCAACGCGGCCGATCTGCAACAAGGCACCGCGCACCACGGTGCCATAGTGCTCGCGCAGCCACTTGCGGGCCACGGCACCAGCCGCGACGGTGGGCGCCGTCAACCGCGCCGAGGAACGCCCACCGCCGCGCGGATCGCGAATACCGTACTTGTACCAATAGGTGTAGTCGGCATGCCCGGGCCGAAAGGTCTGTGCGATGTCGCCATAGTCCTGACTGCGCTGGTCAGTGTTGGCGATGAGCAGCGCGATCGGCGCACCCGTGGTGCGACCTTGGTAGACCCCGCTGAGGATCTGCACCTGATCGGCCTCGCGCCGCTGGGTGACGAACTTGCTGCTGCCCGGACGGCGCCGGTCCAGATCCGGCTGGATGTCGGCCTCCGACAGGGCCATGCCGGGCGGGCACCCATCGATGACACAGCCAATGGCCGGTCCGTGCGATTCGCCGAAGTTGGTGACGCGAAACAGGGTGCCCAGGGTGTTGCCGCTCATGCCCGCCATTATCCCGCAGCGCGTCGATCATGGCCGGCACCCAAGTCGGCCAACAGCAATGCGCCTTTGGTCATTTGTTGCAAGCCTCGGCGCAGCTCACTGATGGCGCGCAACCAGGCGTCCATCGCGTCCAGTGACAACGCGCCCTGGGCGCCGGCACGCAGCAGCGCATCTTTGAGCACGGCGTAGGCGTCTTCGGCCTCGGTCAGCGCCGCCTCCAGGGCGGCCGGATCGTCGGCCACGTCGCCCTGCAGCGGGGTCAGCAGCGCCTGTGCCCGCTGGCGAAACGCCGCCAGTTCCAGCCGCGGCACGCCGGAGGCCACGGCCGGCCACGGTGCCAGCGCTTCGGCCGCTTCTTCGGCCTGCTCGACGGCTTGGTCGGCATAGCGGGCCACGCGCAGCAGTTGCGGCAGTTGCGCCGCGCCATCGCGCCCCAGTTCGGTGCGCTGCAGCGCCGTCACGAATTCGCCCACGGCCCGCTGCAGCCGACGCGCGACCGTACGCGCCGCTACCAGCCGCGCGCGCCGTTGCGCCTCGTCGGCGTCCGGCGCCACACCGGCCGTCGGCCCGGCCAACGCGGGCAGATCGCATACCGTGCGCAGGGCGCGCGCCGCCAACCCTTGCAGGCGGTGCAGCTCGCGTGCCAGGGCTTGCAGGGCCAGGGCCGGCACGGTCAGCACGTTCGGGTCCAGGTAGCGGGGCCGGGCCTCGTCCTCCTCGGCGGCGCGAAAGCGCCCCTGCAGCCAGCGCGTCAGGGTCGGGGCCAGTGGCCACATGAGTGCCACCCCCATGACGTTGAAAGTGGTGTGAAACATCGCCACCGTCAGCGCGGGCAGCGGCGGCAGCCCCAGTGCCGCCTTGGCCTGCAGCAGCCACCGCACCAGCCACGGCAGCAACAGCAGCGCCACCACGCCCGTCAGTACGTTGAAGACCACGTGCGCCGCCGCCGCACGCCGAGCGTTGGCCGTGGCCTGCAGCGCCGCCAACACTGCCGTCACCGTGGTGCCGATGTTGGCGCCAATGACCACGGCGGCGGCCCCCTGCGCGCTGATCAGCCCCGCCTGAGCGGCGCTCAGCGCCACCGTCAGCGAGGCGCTCGAGCTTTGCATCAGCACGGTCAACACCAGACCCACGAGCAATTGCGCCAGCACTGCCGTCCAGCCCATGCCGGACGGCAGCTCGATGCGCCGCGCGACGTCGTCGAAGCCGTCCTTGAGCACCTCGATGCCCAAGAACAGCAGGCCGAATCCCGCCAGTGCCGTGCCCAGCGCGCCGCGCCGCGCCGACGCGCCGCTGACGCGCAACCCCACCCCCAGCCCGATGAGCGGTAGCGCCAGCGCGTCGATCTTGACGCCAAACCCCAGCAGCGAGACGATCCACCCCGTCATGGTGGTGCCCACGTTGGCGCCGAACAGCACCCACAGCGCACCGCCCAGGTTGAGCAACCCGGCGTTGACGAAGCCGATCGTGGCCACCGTCACCGCGCTGGAGGATTGCACCACCGCCGTCACCAGCACGCCGGCCGCCAAGGCGCGCCAACGCGTGGCGGTGGAGGCGGCCAGGATGCGCTCCAGCGACGGCCCCGCCGCCAAGCGCAGGCCCTCGGTCATGAGCTCCATGCCGAGCAAAAACAGGCCAATGCCGCCCAGCAATGCGGCGGCCACGGCCCAGGCGCTGTCCGCCATGGGCGCTCAACTCACCCGGGCTGACCGCTGGTCTGCGAGGCGGACTCGGCCGCCGGGGCGTCGTCCTCGGGCCAGTCGCGGATGTAGGCCTTGAGCATCTTGTTCTCGAAGCTCTGCGACTCGACCACCGCCTTGGCCACGTCGTAGAAGCTGATCACGCCCATGAGCATGCGGTTGTCCATGACCGGCATGTAGCGTGTGTGGCGCTCCAGCATCATGGGGCGCACGTCGTCGAGCTCGGTCTCGGGCGTGCAGGTCATGGGGTGATCGTCCATGATGCTGCGCACCGTGGTGGTGCCCACCGTGCCGCCATTGCGGGCAATGGCGCCGATCACCTCGCGAAAGGTAAGCATGCCCACCAACTCGCCGTGCTCCATCACGGCCAGCGATCCAATGTCGAACTGGGCCATGGTCTCCACCGCACGCGCCAGCGTCTCGACGGGCGAGACGGTGTAGAGAGTGCCGCCTTTGACGCGCAAAATGTCACGGACTTTCATGGTGAGGGCTCCTGTTGTCACGGGGGTGCAGCGGGCGCGCTGCCGTGCAAGCTAATATAGACCACAACACGAGGAGACACCATGCCCGGTTACACCGATCCCGGCTTCGACACGCTGGCGCTGCACGCGGGCGCCGCCCCAGACCCTGCCACTGGGGCGCGCGCCGTGCCCATCCACCTGACCACGTCGTACGTCTTTGCCTCGGCCGACCATGCCGCGGCCCTGTTCAACCAGGAGCGAGCCGGGCACGTCTACAGCCGCATCAGCAACCCCACCACCGCGGTGCTGGAGCAGCGTGTGGCCGCGCTCGAAGGCGGCATCGCCGGCATCGCCACGGCCAGTGGTCAGGCGGCGCTGCACTTGGCCATCGCCACGCTCATGGGAGCGGGCGGCCACATCGTCGCCTCCAGCGCCCTGTATGGCGGCAGCCACAACCTGTTGCACTACACCTTGCGCCGCTTCGGCATCGAGACCACCTTCGTGCCGCCGCGCGACCTGGATGCCTGGCGCGCCGCCGTGCGGCCCGAGACGCGGCTGTTCTTTGGCGAGACGGTGGGCAACCCGGGCCTGGACGTGCTGGACATCCCGGCGGTGGCCGACATCGCGCACGCCGCGGGCGTGCCGCTGTTGGTGGACTCGACCTTGACCACCCCGTGGTTGATCCAGCCATTGGCACTGGGTGCCGATTTGGTCTACCACTCCGCCACCAAATTTTTGAGCGGCCATGGCACCGTCATCGGTGGCGTGTTGATCGACGGCGGCCGCTTCGACTGGGAGCGCGCACACGCGCGCGACGGGCGCTATGCCGAGCTGACCGAACCCTACGACGGCTTTCACGGGATGGTGTTCAGCGAGGAGTCCACCGTGGGGGCGTTTGCGCTGCGCGCGCGCCGCGAGGGGCTGCGCGACTTCGGTGCCTGCATGAGCCCGCACACCGCGTGGCTGATCCTGCAGGGTATCGAGACCTTGCCGCTGCGCATGGCGCGACACGTGGACAACACGGCCAAGGTGGTGGAGTTCCTGGCCGCGCACCCGATGGTGGCGCGCGTGGGGCACCCCATGCTGCCCGATCACCCCAGCCACGCGCTGGCGCAGCGGCTGCTGCCGCGCGGCGCAGGTAGCGTGTTCAGCTTCGACCTGCGCGGCGGCCGCGCCCAGGGGCGGGCCTTCATCGAGGCGCTGCGCCTGTTCAGCCACCTGGCCAACGTGGGCGACTGCCGCAGCTTGGTCATCCATCCGGCCAGCACCACCCACTTCCGCATGGACGACGCGGCCTTGGCCGCGGCCGGCATCGGCCCGGGCACGATCCGGCTGTCCATCGGGCTGGAAGACCCCAACGACCTGATCGACGATCTCAAGCGCGCCCTCAAAGCCGCAGAAAAAACCACCTGATGCCCGGAGACCGCCCATGATGATCGACGTCCTCGGCGCGCCGCTGTACGCCTACACCGGCGGGCGCCCCCTGCAGGCCGACCGGCCCACGGTGGTGATGATCCACGGTGTGCTCAACGACCACAGCGTGTGGATTCTGCAAAGCCGCTACCTGGCGCACCACGGCTTCAACGTGCTGGCGATCGACCTGCCCGGCCACGGCCGCAGCGCGGGCAACGCACCCGCCAGCGTGGAGGATGCGGCCCGCACCGTGCTCGCACTGCTCGATGCACTGGGCGTGGCGCAGGCGGCACTGGTGGGCCACAGCTGGGGCTCGCTGATCGCCTTGCAGGCCGCAGCCGACGCCCCGCAGCGCGTCACACACTTGGCGCTGGTGGGCACGGCCTACCCCATGCGCGTGTCCCCCGCCTTGCTGGAAGCGTCGCTGCACGACCCTCGGCGCGCCATCGACATGGTCAACGTCTTCAGCCACTCGACGCTGGCCCCGCCACCCTCGGCGCTCGGGCCCGGCACGTGGCTGTATGGAGCGTCTTGCGCGCTCATGCACGCCGTGCTGGCCAGCAACGCGCAGGTCAACGTCTTTCACCGCGGCTTCCTCGCGTGCGACCGCTACCAGGGCGGCGAGGCCGCGGCGCGCGCGCTGTGCTGCCCGGTGCAGTTCATCCTGGGCACGCGCGACCAAATGACCCCGCCCAAAGCCGCGCAACCACTCATCGACGCCGCACACGCCGCCGGCGTCCCGGTGGACGTGGTGCAGATCCCCGCCGGCCACGCCCTCATGACCGAGGCGCCAGACGGGGTGCTCGACGCACTGCGGCGGGGACTACAGGCGTGACAGCCATGGCATCGACAGCAGAACAGGCGGTCGTACCCGCCGACATCACACCACCGATGACGCCCGAGCGTGCGGCCAAAATCGGGAGCGATTTCGACCTGCGTCGGCTGCCGCCCGATTTTCTGGCCAACCCCTACCCGGTGTATGCGTGGTTGCGTCAGCACGATCCCGTGCGGGCCATGCCAGATGGCACGTGGTTTCTCACCCGACACGCCGATCTGGTGGCCGTCTACCGAGACGCTGCCACGTTCAGCTCCGACAAGCACATCGAATTTGCCCCCAAGTACGGCACCGAGTCCCCGCTGTACGAACACCACACCACCAGCCTGGTGTTCAACGATCCGCCGCTGCACACCCGGGTGCGCCAACTCATCATGGGGGCGCTGACCCGGCGCGCCATCGCCGCCATCCGCTCGACCCGCAGCGCGACGTGCTGACACGGCTCATCCAAGGCGAGCAGGATGGCGAACGGCTGACCGAAACCGAGCTGCTCCACAACGGTATCTTCCTGCTCAACGCGGGTCATGAAACGACCACCAACCTGATCGGCAATGCGCTGGTGTGCTTGCACGAGTGGCCGCAGCAGAAGGCCTGGCTACAGCAACGGTTGCGCGCTGCCCGCGACGATCCGCAGCAGTGCGACGCTGTCCTCGACGCAGCCGTCGAGGAGTTCCTGCGCTTCGAGTCGTCCAACCAACTGGGCAACCGGCGTGCGTTGCGCGATACCGAGGTGGGCGGCGTTCGGGTTCGGCGTGCACCAATGCGCGGGCCTGAACCTGGCGCGACTGGAGGGACGCATTGCCATCGGCCGCTTCTTGGCACGCTTTCCGCACTACACCTTGAGCGCGCCGCCGGTGCGCGGTGGACGCGCCCGCTTTCGCGGCTTTCTGCGCGCACCGTTTCGAGTTTGACAGGCACGGCGTTTGCTTTGATCCCGATATCCGCGGGCCTGTCCCGCGCTGCTTTGGGGTACCCGGATGTTGTCGTCTCCGATCGATCTGCTGTGGGTGCTGCTCTGTGCCGGCTTGGTCTTCGTGATGCAGGCAGGCTTTCTCTGCTTGGAGTCGGGGCTGACGCGCAGCAAGAACTCGATCAACGTCGCGGCCAAGAACATGGCAGACTTTTCCGTGGCCGCGTTGCTGTTCTGGCTGATTGGGTTCGGCCTCATGTTCGGCCCCAGCGCGGGCGGCTGGATCGGCGCAGGCTTGTTTGGGTTGTTCGACCAACTGCCCGACGAACCCCACTTGCTCGGCTTCGTGCTGTTTCAGGTCATGTTTTGCGCCACCGCGGCCACCATCGTCTCGGGTGCCGTGGCCGAGCGCATGCGCTTTGGCGCGTACTTGGCATTGTCGGCATGGGTGTCGCTCATCGTCTACCCGGTCTTTGGCCATTGGGCATGGGGCGGCGCATGGGCGCCGGGTGCACGCGGCTGGCTGGCCGAGATGGGCTTCGTGGACTTTGCCGGCTCCACCGTGGTGCACAGCGTGGGCGGCTGGGTGGCGCTGGTCGCGGTGTGGCGTATCGGCGCGCGCGCTGGGCGGTTCCCGGCCGACGGGCCGCCGCCGGTGATCCCAGCCGGCAGCCTGCCCATGGCGATGCTGGGGGCGCTGCTGCTGTTTTTTGGTTGGCTCGGGTTCAATGGCGGCAGCACCCTGGCGCTGGATGGCCGCGTCCCCGGGATCTTGCTACACACCACGCTGGCCGCCGCGGCCGGCGCGCTGGCGGGCTTGGCCGCAGGACGGCTGCTGCATGGATATTTCGAGGTGATGTACCTCATCAACGGCCTGATCGCCGGTCTGGTGGCCATCACAGCGGGCGCCCATGCGCTGTCGGCGCCCGCGGCCGTCTTCACCGGTGCCATTGGGGCATGGGTCATGGCCTGGGCCAACGAGCGGCTGTTGCGGCGACGCATCGACGACGCCGTGGGCGCCATCCCTGCGCATCTGGCCGCTGGCGTTTGGGGCACGCTGGCCGTGGGATTGCTGGGCGATCCCGCCTTGCTGGGCACTGGCTTGAGCCGAGCGGCCCAAATCGGGGTGCAAGCGCTGGGCGTGGTGGTGTGCGGCGTTTGGTGCGTGCTGGCCACCCTCGCCTTTTTGTGGCTGGTGCGTGAGCGCGATCTGCGCGTCACCCCCGATGAAGAGCGCAAGGGGCTCAACGTCGCCGAGCATGGTGCGCGCACCGAGCTGATCGAGCTGTTGGAGGCGATGGAGCGTACCCGCCAAGGCGGCGACCTGAGCCAGCGTGTCCCCGAAGAAGATTTCACCGAGGTCGGGCAAATCGCGCGCGCCTACAACCGCGTCATGCAGGCCCTGCAGGCCGCCACCGCAAACACGGTGGCGCTGGTGCGCGAAATGCGCGACGGGCTGCTGACGTTTCGGCCCGACGGCACGCTGGTGAGCCTCAACCCTGGTGCGGAAAAGCTGCTCGGCGTTCCTGCCACCGCGGCGGTGGGTCAGCCGCTGGTGCATGTGCTGCGCGAAGCGGGCCACGCGCTGCCCATCGACAGCCAACGCCTGACCCATCCTGGTGCGTCGCTGGAGCTGCGCATGGCCCGACCTGGTGCGCGATTTGCTGCGCGGCGCGGCGCCAGCCACCCGGCGAGAACACGCCTTGCTGCTGCGGCGCGACGGTGAACAGACCCCCATCATCGACACCGCTGCACCGATCCGCAACCGCGATGGCTTTTTGATCGGTGCCGTGCTGGTGTTTCACGACGTCACGGTATCGTTGAATCTGGCGCGCGCGCTCAGTCACCAAGCGACGCACGACGCCTTGACGGGCGTGCCCAACCGGCGCGAGTTCGAGCGGCGCTTGCGCGAGCTCCTGGCTCGCCCCGACCCGGCATCCCACGTCTTATGCTATCTGGATCTCGACCAGTTCAAGATCGTCAACGACACGTGCGGCCACGTCGCCGGCGATGAGCTGCTGCGCCAAATCACGCAACTCATGCGTGGCCACCTGCGCGCGGCCGACACGTTGGCGCGCTTGGGTGGCGATGAGTTTGGCCTGATCCTACAAGGCTGCGACTTGGAGCCCGCAGTGGCGCTGGCACAGCGCATTCGCGAGGCCATCGCTGACTTTCGCTTCGCGTGGGGGGAGCGCTCGTTTGGAATCGGTGTGTCGATCGGCCTGGTCCCGGTGGCAGCCCACGAGCGCGACGCCGATACCCTGTTGGCAGCAGCGGATGCGGCTTGCTACGCCGCCAAAGAGGCCGGGCGCAACCGCATCCACGTCTATCAGCCCGACGACCGGCACCTGCTCGAGCAGCAGGGTCAAATGCAATGGGTGTCACGTCTGCAATCGGCGTTGGACGAAGATCGGTTGCGGCTATACGTGCAACCCATCGTGCCGCTGCACCCCACGCCGGGCGAGCGCCCCCACGCCGAGATCCTGGTGCGACTGGAGGAAGACGGCCAACTCATCCAACCCGGGGCGTTTTTGCCGGCGGCCGAGCGCTACGGCCTCATGCCCCGCATCGACCAGTGGGTGGTTCGCAATACCCTCGCGTGGCTGAGCGATCGCGTGCGCCGCGACGGCGATCTCGACCGGGTATTTGCCATCAATCTCTCTGGTGCATCGTTGTCGGACGAACAGTTCCGACAGCACCTGCAGGCCCAACTCGAAACGTTGCAATTACCACCGGGCTCACTGTGTTTCGAAATCACCGAGACCGCCGCCGTGGCCAATTTGTCCAAAGTGGTGCATTTCATCGGGGAGGTCAAGCGCTTGGGCTGTCTGTTCGCGCTGGACGACTTCGGCAGCGGGCTGTCCTCGTTCGCCTACCTGAAGAATCTGCCGGTTGACTTCCTGAAAATCGACGGCAGTTTCATCAAAGACATCGAATCCGACCCGATCGACCTTGCCATGGTGCAAGCCATCAACACCATCGGTCATGTCATGGGGCTGCGCACCATCGCCGAGTACGTTTCGTCCGAAGCGATCCTGGCACGCGTACGCGAGCTGGGTGTGGACTACGCCCAAGGCTACCAAGTCGGCATACCGCGACCGCTCGATGCGCTGGTGCCCGTGCGCCGCATGCCGCGCTAAAGCCCCGGCCGACGGCACGGGCCAGCGTCAATCGCGGCCGCCAGGCAGCACCTGGGCCACGGGTATGCGGTCGAGGGCGAGCGCGCGCCACAATGGCTGCGTCGAGGCGGTCTTGGGCAACCACAGCCGCTGCGCCAAGTCGCCCAGGTGGCGCTCGTGCAAATCGACCAACAGCACCCAGCGCCCCTCGTCGTCACTGAGTTGCCCCACCCACCCCAGGGCCTGCAACGCACTCAGCGGCTCGTCGAGCTGCAGCGCATCGACACGCAACCGGCGCGCCAGCTGCGGCACCGACAGCCCGGGGCGCGGCGCTGCACGCGCCGCATCGAGTGCGGCCAGCAGCTCTAGCGCGAGTTGAAACGGCCAGCCCGGCGTGTCGCCGCGCCGCGCCACGCCCGCCAGTAGGCTGGGCAGGTAGGCCACGATCACCGCCCCCAGCAGCACGATCAACCACAGCAAGTAGAGCCAGACGAGCAGGATCGGCAGCGTGGCAAACGCGCCGTACACCGCCGAATAGGTGGGCACCGTGCGCAGATACCACGCCAGCGCCTGCTGCGCCAGCTCGAACGCGATGGCAACGAACACCCCGCCCACCAGCGCATGCCGCAGGCGCACCGGCGCATTGGGCACATAGCGGTACAGGGCGGCCACCCCCAGCACCACGAGGGCAAACCCGCCGATGTCGAGCAACCAGCGGACCCCCGCATGGACGCCTGGCAGCCAACCTTTCGATACCGACAGGGCGTACGAACTGGCGCTCAGCGCCGCGGCCAGGCACAATGGCCCCAGGGTCAGCAGTGCCCAGTACACCAGCACCCGCTGCGCCAGCGGCCGCAAGCGCCGCACGCGCCAGATATCGTTGAGCTGGCGGTCGATGGTGAGCACCAGCGCCAGCGCCGTGATCAGCAGCACCAGCGCGCCGCTCCAGCCGATCTTGGCCGCGTTGGCCGAAAACTGCCACAGTGCGTTGGAGACCTGGCGCGCGATGCTCTCCGGCACCAGGGCCTCGACCATCCAGCGCTGCAGGCGCTGCTCGACGCGCGCAAACGCCGGAAACGCCGAAAAGATCGCCAGCGCCACGGTCAGCAGCGGCACCAGCGAGATGGTGGTGGTAAACGTCAGGCTGCCTGCCGCCACCCCCAGCCGGTCGCGCGCCAGGCGCTCGCGCAGCATGGCCAGCGTGGTGCGCCATGGAAAGTCGCGCAGCGCCCGCCACAGTCGGGCGCCTTCGGCCCGCCAAGCCGCTCGCCAGGCGGCCTGACGACGGGCCCGGGAATGGGGCTGGGTCCGCGAATCGGTGGCGCTCATGCCGTTATCATGCCAGCCGATGGCTGCCCCGTCTGTTCCCCTTGCCCCGCCTGCGCCCAGCCCTGCGCAAACGGCGCTGCGGCTGGCCCGGCGCACCCGTGCGCTGGCCGTGTCGTGCCTGCTCGCGCTCATCGCCCTAGGCCTGGCGTGGGAACTGTGGCTCGCTCCGCTGCGCCCCGGCGGCTCGTGGTGGGCGCTCAAGGTGTTGCCACTGACATTGCCGTTACCGGGTCTGCTGCGGCACCGCATGTACACCTACCGCTGGCTGAGCCTGCTCGTGTGGCTGTATTTCACCGAAGGCATCGTGCGCGCGACGACCGAAAGCGGCCTGTCGGCCCTGCTGGCCTGGACCCAGGTGCTGCTGTGTCTGGGGCTGTTTGCCGCCTGCGCGCTGCACGTGCGCTGGCGGCTGCGAGCGGCACGCCAAGCCGCCTCCGAAGCGGCAACCACGCCCTGATGGAGATTCTGGATCCTGGACGCGCCCCCATGCCCCGCACCGATCTGCTGACCGAGCTGCGCGCCGCCGTCGGTGCTGCCCATGTGCTGACCGCTGCCGACGGCGACGACCTGACCGCTTACGAGCAAGACTGGCGCCGCCGCCACCGTGGGCGCGCGCTGGCCGTGGTGCGCCCAGGCAGCCCGCAGGAGGTGGCCGCCGTGGTGCGCCTGTGCGCCGCGCACGGCACCCCTATCGTGCCACAGGGGGGCAACACCGGGCTGGTGCTGGGCGGCGTGCCCGACACCAGCGGCCGCCAGGTGGTGCTGAGCCTGCAACGGCTGCAGCGCGTGCGCGCGCTCGACCCCGACAACCTGACCCTGACCGTGGACGCTGGCTGCGTGCTGCAAGTGGCCCAGCAGGCCGCCGAGGCTGCGGGCCTGTGGCTGCCGCTGAGCCTGGCCTCCGAAGGGAGCTGCACCATCGGCGGTAATTTGGCCACCAATGCCGGTGGCACGCAGGTGCTGCGCTTTGGCAATGCGCGTGACCTGTGCCTGGGGCTGGAAGTCGTCACCGCCGACGGCCAGCTCTGGGACGGCCTGAGCGGCTTGCGCAAGGACAACACGGGCTACGACTTGCGCCACCTGTTCATCGGCAGCGAGGGCACGCTGGGCATCATCACCGGCGCGGTGCTCAAGCTGGTGCCACAGCCCGCCGCACGCCTGACCGCGTGGGCCGCCGTGTCGGGGCTGACCGACGCCCTGGCACTGCTGGCACTGGCGCAACGCCGGCTGGGCCCGACACTGACCGGCTTCGAGGCCATGAACGCGTTCGCGCTCAGCCTGGTGGACCGGCACTTCCCCGACCTGCGCGTGCCACTGTGGCGCGAACACCCATGGTGTGTGCTACTGGAGGTGAGCGACCACGATAGCGAAGTGCACGCCCGCGGGGCGCTGGAGGCCACGCTGGCCGCGGCCATCGAGCAGGGTGCAGCGCGCGACGCCATCGTCGCCGAAAGCCTGGCGCAGGCGCGCACCCTATGGCACATCCGCGAAAGCATTCCGCTTGCCCAAGCGCAGGAGGGGCTCAACCTCAAGCACGACATCAGCCTGCCGGTGTCGCGCATCCCTGCCTTCTGCGCGGAGGCAGAAGCCGCGCTGCACGGGACCGTGCCCGGTGCGCGCGTGGTCAATTTTGGCCACCTGGGCGACGGCAACCTGCACTTCAACGTGCAGGCGCCGCCGGATACGGATGCCGCCACGTTCCTGCAGGAACACGAAGCCCACGTCAATCAGCTGGTCTACCGCCTGGTGCAGCGCCACGGCGGCTCCATCAGCGCCGAGCACGGCATCGGCGGGCTCAAGGCGGCGCTGCTGCCTGCGTTCAAGGACCCCACGGCGCTCGCGATCATGCGCGCCATCAAGCGCGCGCTCGACCCTGCGGGCCTGCTCAACCCCGGGCGCGTGCTGCTGCCCGATAATGCAGCCCCATGAGCCAGCGCCCGATCCGCACGCAGTACGAAGACTTCATGCGCCACGTCTTCGAGCACGGCACGCCCAAGACCGACCGCACCGGGGTGGGCACGCGCAGCGTGTTCGGCTACCAAATGCGCTTCGACCTGTCGGAGGGCTTTCCGCTCGTCACGACCAAGAAGCTGCACGTCAAATCCATCATCTACGAGCTGCTGTGGTTTTTGCGCGGCGAGCGCAATGTGCGTTGGCTGCAAGAGCGCGGCGTGACCATCTGGGACGAATGGGCGCGCGCCGACGGTGACTTGGGCCCCATCTACGGCGTGCAATGGCGCTCGTGGCCCACGCCTGACGGCGGACACATCGACCAGATCAGCGAGGTGTTGCATACCCTGCGTACCAACCCCGACTCGCGACGCATCATCGTCAGCGCCTGGAACGTCGCCGACCTGCCCCAGATGGCGCTGGCGCCGTGCCATGCGTTGTTTCAGTTCTACGTGGCCGACGGACGACTGTCGTGCCAGCTCTACCAGCGCAGCGCCGACGTCTTTCTGGGCGTGCCGTTCAACATCGCCAGCTATGCGCTGCTGACGCACATGGTGGCGCAGCAGTGCGACCTAGGCGTCGGCGACTTCATCTGGACCGGTGGCGATTGCCACATCTACCACAACCACGTGGAGCAGGTGCAGCTGCAACTGTCGCGCTCGCCCTACCCCTACCCAACGCTGCGCATCCGCCGCCGCCCGCCGACCCTGTTCGACTACGAATTCGACGACTTCGAATTCCTGGACTACCAGCACCACCCGGCCATCAAGGCGCCCGTGGCGGTGTGAGCCGCCCCTACCCGTGATGCTGTCGCGCGCCCAAGCCCTGGGACTGGTGGCCTTGACGCTGATGTGGGGCGTCAACTGGCCGGTCATGAAACTGTCGCTGCAGGAGCTCTCGCCCCTGTTCTTCCGCGCCGTGACAATGACCGGCGGCGCGCTGTGGCTGTTCGCGTTCTATCACTGGCGCGGTGTGCGCCTGCAGCCCCGGCGCAGCGAGTGGCGCAGCATCGTCACGCTGGCACTGCCCAACATGCTGGGCTGGCACACGCTGGCCATCTTTGGCGTGGCCGCCCTGGCGTCCGGGCGGGCGGCCATCCTGGGCTTTACCATGCCGGTGTGGACGGTGCTGCTGGGGGCACTGTTCTTCGGCCAGCCGCTGACGCGGCGCACCTCCGTGGCGGCGCTGGCGGTGGTGCGGTAGGCCAGCAGCACGCCGTCTTCCCAGCGCGCGATCTCCCGGCCGCTCATGAAGATGGGCAGGCAGGCCAGCAGCGTGGCCACCCACCATCACCCACAGATCGAAGTTCAGGACAGCTTCGGAAATGGGCAGGCCACGGGGCGCCACCACGCCGGCCAGGCCCAGGCAGACAAGGATGTTGAAGATGTTGCTGCCCACCAGGTTGTCCACGACCAGATCGATGGTGCCGTTGGCGGCTGCGCCCACCGACACCGCCATCTCCGGCGCACTGGTGCCGAGGGCCACGATGGTCAAGCCTACCACCAGGGGCGAGATCCCCCAGGACAGTGACGACCGCGCGGCGCCGCGCGTGAGGCCCTCAGCCCCTGCCACCAGGACGACCACGCCAACGATGAGCAAAACGATGGACATAGCGTGGACCTCCTTCCCCGGATGCAATGTGGCGCCATCGTGCCATAGAGGCACACCTGGCCGCAGACCGACAGAACGAACCGTTTGTTTGTTATAATGAACTCACATCGATATCTATCAGGAAAACCTCGTGAGCACCGTCTCAGCCATCGGCAGGAATCTGCTGCGATTTAGGGAACAGCGAGGGCTCACGCTGGCGGGCTTGTCCGAGCGCAGCGGGGTGGCGAAATCGACCTTGTCGCAGCTGGAAAACGGCGAGGGCAACCCCACGATCGAGACCCTGTGGGCTGTGGCTAACGCCCTGGGAGTGCCCTTCGGCCAGCTGGTCAACGAGGAACTGAGCGACGGCGGCGAGCTGTCGGACAAGGGGGTGATTGTTCGATTAATCGAAAAATCGACCGACGACCCCGAGATCGAGGTCTATCTGATCGAACTGCGGCCAGGCTGCCGCAAGGACTCCGCCCCGCATCCGGAAGGGGTGAAGGAACGCATCACGGTGCTGTCCGGGGCCATGCTGGTGGGGCAGGCCGACCGGCCGCGCATGGTGAGGGCTGGCGACACTCACACCTTCGACGCCGATGTGCCGCATGTGTACGCAGCCACCGAGCAAGGCGGGCGGGCCATGGTGGTGATCGTGTATCCGCCCAAGACGTATTCGGCCAGTGCCTCCACGCTCTACCTAGAGTGGCCCCAGGCCCCGAGCGCCTGGGAGGGAGTGCGCAGCGTGATGGAGCGCGCCCTGCTGGAGGTGTCCAACGGCCTGGGCGCGCGCATCCTGCGACTGCGCGGTGAGCCGCTCAATGGGCGTGACGGCCTGCTCAAGCTGCGCCAGATGCAGCACGAGGCCACCGCCGGTCCCTGGCGCTGGCCGGTGCTGTCGCTGGTGGAAGACGACGCCCAGGGGCCGTATGTCGCCGTGGTGCCCATGCCCCTGACCGGAGCCTTTGCCCAACCCGACCAGGCACCGCCCGCCTGGGCCAACGCCGACCTGCCGGCTGCCGCCATCCGCCTAGCCCGGCTGGCGGAATCGCCCTTCATCGAGCTGGGCGCGCCCGAAACGGCTGCGATCCAGGCTCATTTGGAGGGCCACAGCTGGGTGCTCAACAGCCTGGCCGCTGAGGTGCTGCTGCAGCGGGGGCGCATGTGCATGCCGCGGCAGCTGCATCACGTGCGCCCGGCGCCCGCAGCGGCGCAGCGCGGCGGCCGGGACGGGCCGTTCTCCAGCCGCATCGACGTGGAGCAGTACGATACCTTCGAGCTGCTGCACCCCGCCTACGCCCGCCAAGTAGTGGCCGCCGCCCAGGATATCGCAAGCTTCGCCGGACCGCAGCCCGCCTTGCAGGCCATCGACGTGGGCGCAGGGCCGGGTCTGCCGTTGCTGATGCTGCACGAGCTGCATCCGGGTTGCCGTTTCCTGGCCGTCGAACCCGACGAGGCGGCGTTTGTGTGCCTGCAGCGCAATGCCCACGGGGTTGAGGGCATCGAGCTGCATCACGGCGGCTTCCTGGAGCTCGACCTGCCGAGCGGCGAGACACCGCTCATCACCTCTTTCGGCACCTCGCACCACTTCAACACAGCCTTCATGCTGCAAAAGGCCATGCAGCTGCTGCAGCCCGGCGGGCTGCTGGTGGTGGCCGACGAGTTCCTGCCCGAATTCGCCAGCGTGGATGAACGCAACCTCGCCCTGGTGCGCCACCACAGCGCCTACCTGCTGGCCAGCATGGCCTGGGTGGGTGAGCCGCCGGCCTCCGAAGGGGGGCTGGACCTCAGGCTCTACCGCGACTTGCGCCGCTCCATCATCATGGCCATGGTCGCGGCCACCGAGGGCAAATCGAACCAGGCGGTGAGCCTGTGCCGTAACCTGTATGCGCGCCTGTGCGAGTCCGGTTTGCGCGAGCGCCCTGCACATGAGATCGGGGCCTTCGTGCGCTTCTACTGGCTGGAGCTGCAGGCCATGGTGGCCGGCTTCGACTACGAGGTCGAGCGCAAGACCTTCCCGCGCCGCTTTGCCGGGCTGGCCGCGCTGGCCGGGTTGGAGTTGCGCCGCCACCGCCGGGTGTTTGCCACCACCGGCAGCGACGACTGGGGCGGGGGCACCCATGTCTTCACCTTCAGCAAGCCGGAGGGCGCATGACGCGGCAGGTGCTGCGCGGCCTGGGCGACAGCCTGGCCATTGCAGCGGGCTACGTGCCCGTGGCTTTTTCTTTCGGGCTGGCCGCCGTTCAGATGGGTTTGGGGGCTCCATGGGCCGTGGCCATCTCAGCCATCGTTTTTGCAGGGGCCAGCCAGTTCGTGCTGGTGTCCCTGCTCGCCGCCGGCGGCGGGCCGCTGACGGTGGTGCCCACCATCTGGCTGCTCAATGCCCGCCATCTGCTCTACGGTCGGGTGGTGGCCGAACAGCTCGCGCAGGCGCGCCCGGCCCGCGTGCGCCCGGCCCTGGCCTTTGGCCTGACCGACGAAGTCTTCGCCTGCGCGGCCGCGCGTTTGCCCACCCTGGCCCCGGCCCAGCGCGCGGGCTGGCTGGCTGGCCTGCAGGCCGGGGCTTATGGCGCGTGGATCGCTGGCACCTGGCTGGGGGCCGAGACCGGCGCCCAGCTGGTGGACCGGATCCCCCTGCTGCAGGAGGCTTTGCAGTTCGTGCTGCCGGCGCTCTTCCTGTCGCTGCTGCTGCAGATGGGGGTGCACGGACGTGGCCGGGCGCTGTGGGGGGCGGCGGGTGTCACGCTGCTGGGCCTGGCCCTGGGCCCGGCCCATGTGGCCATCCCGGCCGGCATGCTGGCCGGTGCGGCCCTCCAGTTGCTGCAGGCACACGTGGACGAGGACGGCGACGATGAGTGAAGCCGGCTGGATACAGCTGCTGACCGTGCTGGCCTGTGGGCTGGGCACCTTCCTGCTGCGCTCCTTGCCCTTCTGGTGGGGGCTGCGTCAAAGTACCGAGCGTTCGAACCTTATCCGCCGCTGGTCCTCGGCCATCGGCCCGGCCGCCATCGCCGCCCTGCTGGTGGCCTCGCTCTTCCCCCTGCTGTGGCCAGCCGCCGGCCCCACCCGCGCCCTGCCCACGGCCGTTGCCATCGCCGCCGTGATCCTCCTCCAGCGCCTGCGCGGGGGGCTGGCGGCCTCCACGCTGCTGGGCACGGGGGTGTATGCGTTGATGTTGTGGGTGATCGGGTGACGCGTTGTACCCAACCACCCCCTGATTTACTCATAACTATTTGATTTAGCTCTGGATTTCACGCTTTCTCGGCAAAAATATCTCCCACTTTCACATCCTCGTGTGCGCGATTTGCGGGAGTTTTCTGTGAAGTTTGCCCGCCCTGCCACAGACGATTTCTTCCGCTCGCGCATCGATCACATGATCGATCTGCGCCACCCGCTGGCGGTGCTGGCCTCTCGCATGCCCTGACAGCAAATCGGAGGATCGGTGGCGCATCTGTTGTCGCGCAAGGCGCGCTCGGGCATCGCCATGCCCGATCTCGATCTGTTTGGTGAACAGGTGCAGCGCCGCGAACGCTTGAGCCACGCGGGGCGCCCGCGCGTGCCGCTGCGCATCATGATCAGCCTCCTGTATCTCAAGCACGCCTTCAACGAGTCGGACGAAGGGGTGGTCGAGCGCTGGCGCAATGCTGGCGCGACTGTATCAGCAAGGGCAAGGCCCGAACACCCGACGAATTCGGCGTCAAGGCGGGCATTGCCAGCACGCTCAAGGGCAACCTGATCGTGGGTGCGCGGGCCTTCCATGGCCATCCGTATGACGGACACACCCTGCGCGAACAGCTCGAGCAGGCCACGATCCTGATGCAAGACTGTGCGGTCGAGCCCGCGACGGTGTTCGTCGATCGGGGCTACCGGGGGGTGGATGCGCTGCAACTCGGATGTGCGCATCGTGCACCGAGGCAAGACCCCACAGATCAGCAAGCAGGAGAGTAAGCTGCTCCGGCCACGAAAACATCGAGCCCATCCCCTCTTTTGCGCCTGTTGCAGCCGGCCGAGGCGGGGGCGATATCGCTCAGGCCAGGCTTGATGCGCTCGCAACCGGGGCTCGGGTGAAGATTTCAGGAACGACTATGTAAATGGTCGGCGACGGTGTGCATGGCGGACTTCATGTTCGAAGTGCGGCGGCGCGGGTCTTCGAGCGCCCGGCGCACTTCGCGGTCGTCGATGTCGATGCGGATCATGTGCTATCCTTTTGATGGCCCGAGCATGGGGCGTCCGGTTCATACCCGGAAGTCGTCAAGGACGTGGAGCTCCCGGGGCGGGCCACTTTCGCATGCTCTTGAGCACGATCATCTTGCGCCCGGTGCGCACTTCCCACACCATCACGTAGCGGATACCGGACTGTGGGTCCGTGTATTCAAGCACGATGGCCGGGCGGCCAATATCCGTCGTCCCATCGAGACGCCACTGTCCGTCTCGCAGCGCGATGGCCGCGAGGCGGAAGTCATCGGCGGTCACGGCTAACTGGCCAAGACGCGCCTCTGTCGCCGGATCGCCATGACGCCGAAAAGCGTGACGGACATCATCGGCGGCGAGCGCCCAGTCATAAAGACCCTCGACGCCAGCCCGTCTCATCTCATCGCTCGTGAGCAATCCCAGCGTCTGATACGGCTCGACGTGCGCGCGCGCTTCAAGATCTACCTGGCCGATGCGGCCATTGCGCCGGCCGTGATGCTCGAGGGCAAGGCCATCCTGGAGGACGCCGCGGCGCTGGGCGTAGCCACCGAGACGGCCGTGTTCAAGCACCTGTTGCCCGCTACTGCGCGCAGACCGTGCGCTTCTCTTACTGGCGTGGCAAAAAAGACTGGGAAGTGGCTCTCGTCGCCAAAGTGGGTGGCGAGCTGTTTCCCTTCGAAGTAAAGTATCGCGCCCAGTACACTGGCGTACGAGAACTCAACGGTCTGATCGAGCTGTGCCAAGCCAAGCGCATCGCGCGGGGCCACTGACCTTCCGGAGGGCCCATAACGATGAAACTCAGAGTCTGTGAACGCCAGCGCCCGGTGGGCTTGCCACTTGGGCGCCACAAACTCACTGTCATGACGCGCGTGGCCGACGACACTTCGCGAGCCGCAAGGAGGATCTCTTGTCAGCCATCCACGATCTGATTGCCCAGGTCAGCGACCCACGGTTGCGCGAGCGGCTGGCCGCAGAGTGGGCCAGCGCCTCGAAGGAGAAGAAATTCGGCCTGGTGTTCGAGGACCACCTGCCCGAACGGTTGCCGCTGCCCAAGGCCCGGCCGCGCCGCGGTGACCTGGTCTGCCGGCGCGCAGGCTCGCTCAAGGACGTTTGGCGGGTCTTGCGGGTGCGCGACGGCATCGCGACCTGCATCCGACCCGGCAGCGAACCGCATGCAACGCAGACGAACCCGTCGGCCACCGAGACGGTCGATATGGCCGTCGATGAACTACTCGTGGTCAGAGAGTTCGGTGAACCGATCTTCCCCTCACTGGTGCCCATGGACGCGGTGCAAAACGGCGACCCGGCCGGGCCCTGGCACACCCTGATCGAAGCCGACAACTACCACGCCCTGCAGCTGCTGGACTACCTCTATGCCGGCCAGGTGGACTGCATCTACATCGACCCGCCGTACAACACCGGCGCGCGGGACTGGAAGTACAACAACGATTACGTGGACGCCAACGACCAGTGGCGGCACAGCAAGTGGCTGGC
>DYIC01000035.1 GCA_020723845.1 Hydrogenophaga sp. | reverse complement strand
TAATACAAATTGTAGAACTTTTGAATCACGATTCCCGGGCGCGCTCACGCGCCCGCAGCGCCTGGCGCAGCGCACCCCACAGCGACCAGGCCAGCAGCGCGCCACAGGCCAGCATGAAGCCCAAGCTGATCGGGCGCTCGATGAAGACCATCGCGTCGCCGCGTGACAGCAGCAACGCACGTCGCAGGTTTTCCTCCATCAACGGCCCGAGCACGAAGCCGAGCATCAGCGGCGCCGCTTCGAAGCGCAGCACGGCCAGCGCATAGCCCAGCAGCCCGATGATCGCCACCATGTAGATGTCGAACACGTTGTTGTTGACGCTGTAGGTGCCCAGCGCGATGAAAACGAGGATGGCCGGATATAGCACGCTATACGGAATGCGCAGGATCGCCACCCACATGCCCACCAGCGGCAGATTCAGGATCATCAGCATGAGGTTGCCGATGCCAAAGCTCACGATCAGACCCCAGAACAGGTCGGGCTGGTTCGTCATGAGCAGCGGCCCGGGCTGGATGCCGTGGATGATGAGGGCGCCTAGCATCAGCGCCATGACGGCGTCGCCCGGGATGCCCAGCGACAGCGTGGGCACGAACGCCGTCTGTGCAGCGGCGTTGTTGGCGGCCTCAGGGGCGGTCACCCCTTCGATGGCGCCTTTGCCAAAGCGCGACGGGTCGCGCGCCAGCTTCTTTTCGGTGGCATAGGCCATGAACGACGCGATCGACGCACCCGTGCCGGGCAGCGCCCCGAAAAAACTGCCGATACCGGTGCCGCGCAGCATGGGCATGATCGACGCCTTCCAGTCGGCCGGGGTTGGCAACATCGAGCGCCACGTGATGCGGTCGTTGATCTGGCCCTCGCGCGGCTGGTTGACGGAGCTCACCACTTCGGCGATACCAAACAGCCCCATCGCCAATGCCACGATGTTGATGCCATCCATCAGCTCGGGGATGCCGAAGTCGTAGCGCGCCTGCCCCGAGTTGACATCGGTGCCCACCGTGCCCAGCAACAGCCCGAGCACGACCATGGCCAAGCCCTTGACGGGCGATCCCGACGCCAGCGTGGACGCCGCGATCAGGCCCAGCAGCATCATCGCGAAATACTCCGCCGGACCAAACTTCAGTCCAATCTCGGCGATGGCCGGTGCAAAACCGGCCAGTATCACGATGCCCAACATCGAGCCCACGAAAGACGCGAAGGTCGTCATGAAAAGCGCGACGCCCGCCCTACCCTGTTTCGACATCGGATATCCGTCCAGACAAGTCACCGCCGAGGACGGAGTACCCGGTAGATTGAGCAGGATGGAGGCGGTGGAGCCCCCGTACTGCGCGCCATAGTAGACCCCGGCCAGCATGATGATGGCCGCGGTCGGGGGAATGTGATAGGTGACTGGCAGCAGCAGCGAGATCGTGGCCATCGCCCCGATGCCGGGCAGCACACCGATCAGGGTGCCAATGAAGACGCCGAGGAAGCAGTACAGCAGCATCATCGGCTGCATGGCTTGCTGCAGCCCGAGCCAGAGTCCTTGTGCGATATCCATGGTTGGATGTCCTCGATGTCGCCGATCAGACGCTCCACGGCCAGACGGGCAGCACCATGCCCAGCGCCAGGCTGAAGACCAGCCAGCACAAGGCCGCGATGACGGCAGCGGCGATCAGGCGCGTGCGCCACGCCATGCTGCGATCGGCGAGCGACGCCAGCAGCACGGAAGCCGCCGTGGCCAAGACCAGGCCCGCGGGCTTGAGCGCCGCGGCAAACAGCACAAGCGAGCCGATGACACACGCCAGCGTACGCCATGCCACGGCGATGCGCACACCGGGGCGCACCAGCGCCGGCAGCGCAATGAGCACGCCCAACACGCCCAGCAAAAGCCCAAGCCAAAACGGAAAAAACCCCGGCCCCATGTTGCGGGGGGTACCCAGCTCATAGTGGCCGTGGGCGTACCATGCCGCCGCAAAGCCCAGGATGGCCATCAGCAGCCCGCCCAGCAGATCGTGGGCATCACGTCTCGTTGCCTGTTGCGGATGGGTCATCTCGCATCCTCGTTCGGTCAAACCTGGTTCTGGTCGTTCACCATTGCCCGCGCGGCTGGCGGGCGCGAATGGAGGCCGCGATCATATCCACCACGGTTTGGCGCCCGACCTGGCGGGCAAAGTCCATCGCATCCAGCCCTTGCTGGTTGCGCAACGTCGGGTCCGCCCCCTCGTCCAGCAATAGGCGCACCACTTCCTCGCGGCCGTAGCGGGCCGCCATCATAAGAGGGGTCGTGCGGTTGGGCGACTCGGCATCGATGTAGGCGTGGTGCTCCAACAGCAGGCGCGTGATGGCCAGCGCGTGCGCTCCCTTGTTGGTGGCGGCATAGTGCAGGGGAGCCCAACCCGGGCGGTTGACCTGTGCGCCGCGCGCGAGCAAGCGTTGCACAATGTCCAAGTGATCTCGCAGTGCTGCCATCATCAGGGCATTTTCGCCAGCCGCGTTGAGCGCTTCGATATTGACGCTGGGTTGATCGACCAAGTAGCGGGCCACGGCCAACGCATCACGCTGCAGCGCCAACACCAGGGCCGGATTCAGGTCGGGGTCGGGGGTGTCGAGGTCGAACCCGCGCGCGTGCAACTGCCGCACGGTGGCCACATCGTCGCGCACCACGGCGGCGATGAACTGGTCGTACGAGCGCTGCCCGAATGCCAATCCGCAGTATACGGAAAGCACCGTTACGACAAGCCATTGCGTGACGTTTTTCATGTCGCGTCTGAGCTTTGCTCGATGATCGGCGTCGACACCGGCTGCAGAAAAAGCCGCTCGAAGTTGTCGCTCGTCGCGGCCGCAACCGCTTCCACCGGTACGCCTTTGAGCTCGGCCAACTGGGCGGCCACCAGCGGCACGAACGCGGGGGTATTGGTCTTGCCACGGTGCGGCACCGGCGCCAGATAAGGGCTGTCGGTTTCGATCAAGCAGCGCTCCAGCGGCACGTAGCGAGCGACATCGCGCAGGTCTGCCGCGTTCTTGAACGTCAGAATCCCCGAAAACGAAATATAAAAACCCATGTCGAGCGCCGCGCGCGCGACCTCGCGCGTCTCGGTGAAGCAATGAAACACGCCCGTGACGCTGCCACGACCATCCCCGGCCGCGGCCGAGGTGAATCCCCCCTCCTCGCGCAGGATGGCGAGCGTGTCGTCAGACGCGCTGCGGGTGTGGATCACGAGCGGCAAGCCCGTCTGCCGCGCCGCGCGGATGTGGACGCGAAAGCGCTGCCGCTGCCACTCCATGTCGGCCACGGTGCGCTCGCCCAGGCGGTAGTAATCGAGCCCGGTCTCGCCAATGGCCACGACGCGCGCGAGCGCCGCGCGCTCGGTCAAATCGGCCACCGTAGGCTCGCGCACGCCTTCGTTGTCCGGGTGCACGCCCACCGTCGCCCACAACCACGGCGGCGTGGGCTGCGCGCCTTGCAGGGCCAAGCGGTGCACCGCATCGAACCCTTCCAGCGTGGTGCAGATACACAGCGCGCGATCGACGCGGGCGGCTCGCATCGCGGCCAACACCTCCGCGACGTTTTGCTGCAGCTCCGGAAAGTCGAGGTGACAATGGGAATCGGTATACATGAGGTCGGTTCGTGTGGCATGCTGGGCCCAGCGCCAGCATCGTCAAATCGTTTGTGTCGGGCGATCCGAGGCCAGGTGTGAGCCCAGGATTTCCTCGATCCGGGCTTTGAGCGCGCGCGATTTGTCATCGGCCGGAAATCGCACCCCGATGCCCTGCGTGCGCGAGCCAGTGGCGCCAGCGGGCGTGATCCACGCGACCTTGCCCGCGACCGGGTACCGCTGCGGATCATCGGGCAGCGTCAGCAGCACGTACACGTCTTGGCCCAAGGCATACTCCCGCGTGGACGGCACGAAGATGCCGCCCTCGGCAAACAGCGGGATGTAGGCGGCGTAGAGCGCGCCTTTTTCCTTGATCGACAGTTGGATGACGGTGGGACGCGGATGGTTGGCCGCATCCCCCGCAGACGGGCCCGTGCTCATGCCCGCGAGTGTAGCGCCGCGGCCGCCCGTGACGGCCGCGCGCTCGCAAAGGCCGTGCGCATGCGTTGTGCCCAGGCTTCGGTCCACAGCCCCGCCTGAACCGGGTGCTCCACGGTGCGCCGGGCCTGCTGCAAGGCCCGCCACAAACCGCCCAAGCGCTGCGGGGGTGCCGTGGGCAGCGCATCGGCCGCAAAGTAGCGCGGCGCAGCCCCCGCTGCCTGCGCCATGGCGTCGTGGCACAGCATCATCGCCACTTGTAACTGGCGCGCCAGCGGCCAGTCGGCGATCGGTGTCCAGTCCCCGTGCGCCAGCCGCTGCGGTAATTCCGCCCACAAGCGCGCCGTCAGGCCCAGGCTGGCCCAGTTCAGCGCTTCTTGCGGGCGCGCCCCTGCCGCCCGCCAGCAGGCAGCCCAGTCGTCCTCGCCCAACGCCGGGTAGTCGGTCGCCGCCACCCGGCTCAGCCACGCCCGGCCCTCGTGCTCGTCGGGCCAGCGCATGGCATGCGTTAGGCAGCGGCTGCGGATGGTGGGCAGCAATTGATGGGCGGCTTCGGTGGCCAGCACGAAGCGCACCCGGCCCGGCGGTTCTTCCAGGGTCTTGAGCAACGTGTTGGCCGACTCGGGATTGAGGGCTTCGGCCGGATGGATCAGCACCACTTTGCCGGGCTCGCGCGCATGGGTGACCTGGGTGAACGCCACCGCGGCGCGCGTCGCCTCGACTCGAATCTGGCGGCTGGGTTTGATCTCCTTGCGCTCGATGCGCTCCTGCGTGAGCGGATCGAGCGGCCAGCCCAGTTCGATCGCCTGCTGCTCCGGCATCAGCGCGAACAAGTCGGCATGGGTGCGCACGTCGATTGCGTGGCACGACGGACAGGTGCCGCAGGCGCCCTGCTCGTTCGGCCGCTCGCACAGCCAGGCGCGCGCCAGCGCCAGCGCCAGTTCGAACTGACCCAGCCCCGCCGGGCCGGCCAGCAACACGGCGTGTCCCCGCAGCGCGAGCAACGACCGCAGTTGGCGCTGCAGCCACGGCGCAAGCGTCATGGCAGCACCCCCCGCGCGCGACAGGCGGCCTCCACCTGTTGCCAGACAGCGGACACTTCTGCCCGCGCGTCGATGCGAACGATCCGCTGTGGCGCCTCGGCTGCGCGCGCGGCGTAACCGGCCGCCACGCGCTCGAAGAACGCCTGCGGCTGCGCCTCGAACCGGTCGGGTGCCCTCGCCTGCGCCAGTCGCGCTGCCGCCACCTCGGGCGGCACGTCGAACCACAAGGTCAGATCGGGCTGTCGCCAGCCGGCCGGGCCCGACTGCACCCAGCGCTCGAGGGTGCGCAACACGTCGAGATCGAAGCCCCGCCCGTACCCTTGGTAGGCAAACGTGGCGTCCGTGAAGCGGTCGCACAGCACCACCTGCCCCGCCGCCAGCGCCGGCTCGATGACGTGCCGCAGGTGGTCGCGCCGGGCGGCAAACACCAGCAGCGCCTCGGTCAGGGCATCCATGGACGTGCGCAGCAGGCTCTCGCGCAGCGCCTCGGCCAGCGCGGTGCCGCCGGGCTCGCGGGTCACCGTCACCGCACGCCCCTGGTGGCGCAGCCGCTCGGCCAGCGTGGCGATGTGGGTCGATTTGCCGGCGCCGTCGATGCCTTCGAAGGTGATGAAAAGGGGCTGCGGTCGATCGCTCATGGCAGTCGATCGTACACGCTGCGCAAGGACGGGCACGGCCGCGCATCGGTCACCCAGCGCTGGGCGTAGAGCGTGCCCCCACTAGATGCCGATGACGCGGCATGCCAGCGGTAGCTCTGCAGTGCCCCTTCTGCGCGGTAGCCGAGTTCGGTGGCGATGGCCGGTCCGGGTTTGGGGGCTCGGGCGCTCACCCAAAGCACGTCACAGGCGTCCACGTCGGTGGGAACGGCCAGTTTTGAAGATCCCGGATATGCGACCCAGCGCACGGCCGACGTGTGCAGGGCGATCGCACCCGCCACGTGAATCGGTTGCACGACCGCCACCGTCTGCGGCCCCGCCATCGAATCGACCCAGTGCGCGATATCGCGCGCCGGCAACTGACTCCACGACGGGCGCCCCAGGCGTTCGAGCACGACGGGGCGCGCCAGCAACAGCGCGAGTCCCAGCACCACGAGCGCGAGCGACCCGATGGTCATGGCCCGCGCCATGGTCCAATCTCGGGGGCCGCGATCGACCGCGAACAACACGAGCGCCGGCACCGCCATGGGCAGGATCCAGCGTTGCTGGACGTCTTGCAAGGCCCCCGATGCGACCAAAAACAGCAACAGAACCGCGATCGCCGCGCCGTAGGCGAGCGTACGCCAGGGCCAGCCGGGTGGCTCGCCGCTCGCGGCAGGATTCGTGGCCACCCGTTGCCGGCCCGTCATCGCCCGGGCCAACACCCAGATCAGCACGGACACCCCAGCCGTCGCCGCCCATGCGATCAGCACCTCCAACGCGGTGGACTCGCGCCCGGTGACGCCCTGCATCTTCGTCTGCAGCTCCGCCGCGACGTCCATTCGATGCCCCCACAACCACAACGCATGCGGCACGACGGGCATCAACCCCAACACCATCCACCCCAGGCCCCGTCCATGCTGCTGCCAACCCTGTCGCTCACTATTCCGAAACCCGCCGGTGGCGCGCCACAGCACCGCCATCCACGTCACGATCAACGCCGCCAACACGAGCACCGTGTTGTACTTGGCCAGCAAGGCGGCCGCGCAGGCCAACCCCAGGGCCACCCAACGGCGGGCCGACATGGACTGCAGGGGGTGTGTCATCAGCGGCATAGCGGCCGCGAGTACCGCCCCGATGGCGGTCGCTGCCAACAGGCTGTGGGTCAATGACCGCGGGCCATCCCACAGCAGAGGGGTCAATGTCAACAGCCACGCCCCACTCGCCACGCCCCAGCGGTCATCCCGCACCGCTCGTGCGACCGTCCATGCCGCGATAACGGCAAGCCCCCACAGCAAAGCCGCCTTGATCGCGAGCAAGGCGACCAAGGGGGAGACAGGCACGATTTGCCGCAACGCCCAGACCAGCCACTCCATCATCGGTGGCTGCGGACCATACCCCCACTGCAGGCGCTGCGCGTGCAGCACCTGCTCGGCTTCGTCCCACTCCAGACCCGCGATGCCCCAGCCGCGCGCAGCCGCCCAGCCGCCGTATAGCAGCGCGAGTCCCAAGGCCCACCATCGAAACGCCGTCATGGATGTCACCGCCCCAACTGATACCGCCGCACGGCCCGGTTGTGCTCCTCCAGGCTTTGGCTGAAGGCGCTGGTGCCATCACCCCGGGCCACGAAATACAGCGCGCGCGTCGAGGCGGGCTGCACCGTGGCCAGCAGCGCATCCCAACCGGGCATGGCAATCGGGGTGGGCGGCAGCCCCGCTCGGGTATACGTGTTGTAGGGTGTGTCGGTCAGCAGGTCGCGCCGACGCAGATTGCCATCGAAGCGCTCGCCCAGGCCGTAAATGACCGTGGGGTCGCTCTGCAACCGCATGCCGATGCGCAGTCGGTTGATGAAGACACCGGCGATCAGCGGGCGATCGGGTCCGTGGCCGGTTTCCTTCTCGACAATGCTGGCCAGGATAAGCGCCTCCTCCGGCGAACGCAGCGGCAGGCTGGGCTGGCGCTGCGCCCACGCCTGCGCCAGCCGCTCGTCCATCGCCGCGGCGGCCTGCTGCAGCACGCGCGAGGCGGTCGATCGCTTGGGGTAAATATAGGTGTCCGGGAAAAATCGGCCTTCGGCATGGCCGCTGGGCAACCCCAGATGCCGCGCCAGCGCCACCGGGTCGTCCCCAGGGGGCAAATCATCGACCAAGTGTTCGGCCGTCCGCACCGCCTGCAGCACCTGACGTAGATTCCAGCCCTCCACCAGCGTCAGGCGCCGCACGGCTTGGCGGCCGCGCACCAACTGTTCGAGTAGCGCACGGGGGGTGGTGCCCGGCTCGATTTCGTAGCTACCGGCCTTGAGCAGGTGCGCCTGTCCAGACAGGCGAAACCAAGCGAACAGGCCCCAAGCTGAGGTGTCCACCCCCGCCTCGACCAAGTGCTCGGCAATTTGGCGGGCGGACATGCCCGGCTCGATCACGACGTCCACGTAGGGTTGCCCGGCGAGCCGCAGGGGCAGCGGACGATGCAGCCACAGCGCCACGGCAGTGGCGGTCGCGAGAACCGCCAGCGCGACCCATAAAGACCAACGGGCAAGGGAAGAAGGCAATGATCGGCTCACGGACAATGGGGGCCGCGGGGGATTGTCTCCTCCGCCTGACAGACAATAGAGACCGACATGATAGCCGTCACAGCCATGACACCTGCATCAGACACCACTGCCCACCATGCTCTGCCCACCCCCGTCGTGGTGGGTTGCACGCGCCTGCACGACTGGGGCGTGCTGTCGGCCACGGGGGACGACGCCGCTGCCTTCCTGCACGGGCAACTGACGCAAGATGTCTTGAGCTTGCGCGACGATGAAGCTCGGCTGGCCGCCTATTGCAACCCCAAGGGGCGCATGTTGATGACTGGCTTGGTGCTGCGCGCCGAGGGTGGCGTGCTGCTGTGCACGCTGCGCGAGCGCATCGCGCCCATGCTCAAGCGCTTGTCGATGTTCGTGCTGCGCGCCAAGGTGCGGCTGGCCGACGCATCCGACCAGTGGGACATCTGGGGGGTCGCGGGACCGTCGGTGCCTGGCACCCTGAGCACCGAGTGGTGGCGACTTTGGCGCGATGCGGACCGCGCCTGGGTGCGTCTGCCGCCCGGAGCCGGCGTGGAGCGGGCCCTGCTGATTCAGCCGGCCGGTGCGCCCGCTCCCGCCGGCGACACCCTGTCCCTGGAACATTGGCGGTGGCTCGACGTCATGAGCGGCGTCGCACAGGTGAGCGACGCCGTGGCCGAAGTTTTCGTGCCGCAAATGCTCAATTACGAATCGGTCGGGGGCGTCAACTTCAAGAAGGGCTGCTACCCCGGGCAGGAGGTGGTCGCGCGCAGCCAGTTTCGCGGCACGCTCAAGCGCCGCGGCCACTTGGCCCATGCCGACGGCCCATTGGCCGCAGGACAAGAGGTGTTTCACCCGTCCGATCCCGAACAGCCAGTGGGCGTGATCGCCCAGGCTGCGCCCAACCCGCAGGCAGGCTGGGACGCCATCGTGGCACTGCAAACCTCTGCAGTCGATGGGCAGCCATTGCGAGCCGGGTCAATGGACGGGCCAGCCTTGCATCTGCGTCCCCTGCCCTACGAGCTGCGGCAGGACATCTGACGCCATGTGCCTGATGGCCTGGGCCATCGGTCAATCGACCGAACACCCCCTGTGGGTGGTCGCCAACCGCGACGAACAGTGGGATCGCCCCACGCTGGCGTTGGATGTCTGGCACTCGTCGGACGGCACCACGATCCTGGGTGGCCGCGATGGTCTGGCCGGGGGCTCGTGGTTGGCCTTCGGCGAACAAGGGCGCGTGGCTATGCTGACCAATGTGCGCGCCTGGCCACCGGAGGCGGCGGCCGCGCGCAGCCGCGGCGAGCTCGTCACGCGCTGGCTGGTCCGCCAGGCGCCCACGACGTGGCAGGAGATGGCCCGCCACCACGCGGCGCACGACTACAACGGCTGCAACCTGGTGCTGGGCGACGTGCGCCGCGGCTGCTGGGCCTGGTTGACCAACCGCGACCCCACCCCCCACCGGGCGGCCACCATGCCCGTGGTACGCGTCGGGGGCTGGTGGGGCGGCGAGCTGCCCCCGGGCGTCTACGGACTGTCCAACGCCGCGCTGGACACCCCCTGGCCCAAAGTGGTGGCGCTGCGCGATGCCCTGAACCAGGCGCTGGCTGCACCCGACGCGGATTCGGCGACCGATCGGCTGTTGCAAGCGCTGCAACGCCACGTGCCCCATGACGACGAGCGGGCGCACCTCGAGTCCAGCCCCTACGTCTATCTGCCCCAGCGCCGCTATGGTACCCGCAGCAGCCTGATCGCACGCTGGTCGGCCGACGGCAGCCTGCACGTCGGCGAATGGGTCTATGCGCCGCAGCAGGGGCCGACAGCCGCCACCGCTGCGACACCCCGTTGGGGACGGCTGCCCAACTGGGGTGGGCAGCCATGCGTCAACGATCAACCCGCCGGGTTGGCCACCACGCAGGCGACGTCGGCATCGCGCAGCATCGCATCGAACGGCGCAGGCGGCGCGCGGTCGGTGTAGACGCGCGTGAGCTCGGCGATGTGCCCGACTTCCACCATTGCCGGGCGGCCAAACTTACTGGCATCGGCACACAACCACACCTGGCGGGCGTGCTCGATGATGGTGCGCGCGGCGCGCACCTCGCGCACGTCGTAGTCGCGCAGCGTGCCGTCGGTCTCGATGCCCGAGATACCGATGAGCGCGATGTCGACCCGGAACTGGCGCAGAAAATCCAGCGACGCCTCGCCGACGATGCCGCGGTCGCGCGGGCGCACCACCCCTCCGGTGATGATGACCTCGCAGTCCGGGTTGTCCGACAGGATGGCCGCCACGTTGAGGTTGTTGGTGATGACGCGCAAGCCCCGATGTTGCAGCAGCGCGCGCGCCACCGCCTCGGTGGTGGTGCCGATGTTGAGGATGAGCGAGCAGCCCGCCGGCACGTCGCGCGCCACGGCCTGCGCGATGGCGGCCTTGGCCTGCGCATTGAGCGTCTGACGCTGCGTGTAAGCCAGGTTTTCGACGGTAGACACGGGGGTCCGCACACCCCCGTGGTAGCGCGCCAACAGCCCCATCTGCTCCAGTTGCCTGACATCGCGCCGCACCGTCTGCAGCGTGACACCGAAGCGCTGGGCCAAATCCTCGATGCGCAGCGTGCCTGCCTGCCGCACGGCGGCCAGCAGATCGCTCTGGCGGGGGTTGAGGGCGCGGCGCCGACGCGTGAGCGTGGATTCGTTCATGCGGCAATTGTGCCGCACGACGCCAGCGCGACACCCGCGCACGCGGGCAAACCCTAGGTGTTCGCCCATCGGGGCATTTTGTCACTAAACTTTCACAACGCATTAGGAAACTATCGGGCGCTTTCGTCTGTTTTCGCAACAACCCCGACCCCAAGGAGTCACGATGAGCAAATCCCTCAAGCACTTGTTCGCTGCCACCGTCTTGGCTGCCGGCGTGGCCAGCGCCCACGCCCAGACCGAAATCGTCTGGTGGCACTCCATGGGTGGCGCGCTGGGCGAGTGGGTCAACGACCTGGCCAACGAGTTCAACGCCAGCCAAAAGGACTACAAGGTCGTGCCCGTGTTCAAGGGCAGCTATGACGAGTCGATGACGGCTGCGATTGCCGCTTTCCGCGCCGGCAACGCTCCCCACATCCTGCAAGTGTTCGAGGTCGGTACCGCCACGATGATGGCCAGCCGCAACGCCATCGTGCCCGTCGCCGAGGTCATGAAAAAGGCAGGCGTGACGTTCGACCCCAATGCCTACGTGGACGCGGTCAAAGGCTACTACACCGCGCCCAATGGTCAGATGCTGAGCTTCCCGTTCAACAGCTCCACCACGGTGCTGCACTACAACAAAGATGCCTTCAAGGCCGCCGGGCTCGATCCCAACAAGCCGCCCAAAAGCTGGCCCGAGGTAGCGCTGGCGGCGGCCAAGCTCAAGGCGTCTGGTCACAAGTGCCCCTTCACCACCAGCTGGCAGAGCTGGACGCAGCTCGAGAGCTTCTCGGCCTGGCACAATGTCGAGTTCGCCACGAAGAACAACGGCTTCGGCGGCCTGGACGCGCGTTTGGCGTTCAACTCGCCACTGCACGTGCGCCACATCGAAAACCTGGCCAACATGGCCAACCAAGGCCTATTCGTCTACAAAGGCCGCGGCAACGCGGCGGACGCTACCTACGTCTCGGGTGAGTGCGCCATGATGACCGGCAGCTCGGCTCTGTACGGCAACGTCAAGCGCAACGCCAAGTTCGACTTCGGCATCTCCACCCTGCCCTACTACCCCGATGTACCTGGTGCGCCGCAAAATACCATCATCGGCGGTGCCAGCCTGTGGGTGATGGCCGGCAAGAAAGACAACGAGTACAAAGGTGTGGCGCAGTTCTTTGCCCATCTGTCCAAACCCGACGTGGCGGCCAAGAGCCATCAGCGCACCGGTTACTTGCCCGTGACCAAGGCCGCCTACGAATTGACCGAAAAGTCGGGTTTCTACAAGCAAAATCCTGGTACCGATGTCTCGGTCGAACAAATGATCCGCAAGACCACCGACAAATCGCGCGGCATCCGTTTGGGCAACTTCGTCCAAATTCGCACCATCATCGACGAGGAAATGGAGCAAGTCTGGGCTGGCAAGAAGACCGCCAAGCAGGGCCTCGACGACGCGGTGCGCCGCGGCAACGAGCAGCTCGAGCGCTTCCAGCGCGCCAATCAGGGGCGTCTGTGACGCGGTGACTCCCCGTGCCTGACGCCGCTTCCTCAATCGGGGGCGGCGCTCCAGGCGACGCCGCCCGGCCGCACGGCTGTGGGCGGCTTGTCTTTTTCGACCGATCTGACGTCATGGAAAAACGTGTCCGTTTTGCATCCGCTTGGCTACCCTGGCTGTTGGTCGCCCCACAGCTGGCCATCGTGACGGTTTTCTTTTTCTGGCCAGCGGGTCAGGCGCTCGTGCAAAGCGTCATGGAGCAAGACGCCTTCGGCGGCCACGTCGAATTCGTCGGCTGGGCCAATTTCGAGCGTCTGTTCAACGACGCCACCTACCTGCAGTCGTTTCGTGTGACGGCGGTATTTTCACTGCTGGTGGCCGTCATCGGGCTGGCGGTATCGCTGTTGCTGGCCGTGATGGCCGACCGCGTGGTGCGTGGTGCGCGCTGGTACAAAACGCTGCTCATTTGGCCCTACGCCGTGGCCCCGGCGGTGGCTGGAGTGCTGTGGATGTTCATGTTCGCCTCGCCCATGGGTGTGGTGGCCTGGGCGTTGGAGCACGTGGGCGTGGACTGGAACCACCGCCTCAATAGCCAACATGCGCTGACGCTGGTCGTGCTGGCTGCGGTGTGGAAGCAGATTTCATACAACTTTTTGTTTTTCCTCGCCGGGCTGCAATCGATCCCCCGCTCGCTGATCGAGGCCGCCACGATCGATGGCGCCACACCCTGGCGGCGTTTCTGGACCATCGTATTTCCCCTGCTGTCGCCCACCACGTTTTTTTTGCTCGTGATCAACGTGGTGTACGCCTTCTTCGATACCTTTGCCATCATCGACGCCACCACCCAGGGCGGTCCGGGCAAAGACACGGCCATCTTGGTCTATAAGGTGTACTACGACGGGTTCAAGGCGTTGGACATGGGCGGCTCGGCGGCGCAGTCGGTCATTCTCATGGCCATCGTGATCGCGCTGACCGTGGTGCAATTCCGCTACATCGAGCGCAAAGTGCAATACTGAACCGGAGGCCCCTCATACCATGGTCGAACGTCGCCCTTGGCTGGATGCGCTGTCCCACCTCATTTTGATCGTGGGCGTTGCCATCGTCGCCTTTCCCGTCTACCTGACGCTGGTGGCCTCTACCCAAAGCGCGCAGGATATCGCGAGCAGCGCCCCCCTGTCCCTGATACCCGGCTCGCATGGCTGGGAAAACTATCGCTTGGCCCTATTCGGTGGCGAAACCAGTGCCGGCAGCCGCTTCGCACCGGGCCTGCCGATGTTGTGGGTCAGCCTGGTCATGGCGCTGACGATTGCGATCGGCAAGATCATCATTTCGCTCTTGTCGGCTTTTGCCATCGTGTATTTCCGCTTTCCGCTGCGTAATCTGGTGTTTTGGATGATCTTCGTGACGCTGATGCTGCCGGTGGAGGTGCGTATCGGCCCCACCTACGAAGTCATTGCCAACCTGGGCATGCTCAACACCTATGCAGGGCTGACCGTGCCACTGATCGCCTCGGCCACCGCCACGTTCTTGTTTCGGCAGTTTTTTCTGACCGTACCGGACGAATTGGTAGAAGCCGCCCGGGTGGACGGCGCCGGGCCGATGCGCTTTTTCTGGGACGTGCTGCTGCCGATGTCGCGCACCAGCATCGCCGCGCTGTTCGTGATCCAGTTCATCTACGGCTGGAACCAGTATCTTTGGCCGTTGCTGGTCACGACCGACGAATCGATGTATCCCATCGTGCTGGGCATCAAGCGTTTGATCGCAGGCGAAGCCTATACCGAATGGAACGTGGTGATGGCGACGGCCATGCTGGCGATGCTACCACCCGCCGTGGTGGTTCTGGCGATGCAAAAATGGTTCGTCAAGGGACTGGTCGATACCGAGAAATAAATCCCTTTGGTTGAGTCTTCGAAGGATATCTCTGCATGGCTTCTTTGCATTTCGAACGTGTCGTCAAGCGCTACGAGGGGGCGCGCGAGCCCGTCACTGCCATTCATGGCTTGAGCGCCGACGTCGGCGACGGCGAGTTCGTGGTCATCGTCGGCCCGTCGGGCTGTGGCAAGTCCACCCTGTTGCGTATGGTGGCGGGGCTGGAGACGATCAGCGACGGCACCATCCGCATCGGCGAGCGCGTCGTCAACCACCTGGAGCCCGCGCGCCGCGACATCGCCATGGTGTTTCAGAACTACGCGCTGTACCCCCACATGACGGTGTTCGACAACATGGCATATGGGCTCAAGCTGCGCGGCGTGCCCAAGGAGGAAATTCGCCGCCGCGTGGAACAGGCCGCCAGCATTCTGGAGCTGGGCCACCTGCTGCAGCGCAAGCCACGCCAGCTCTCGGGTGGGCAGCGCCAGCGCGTCGCCATGGGGCGCGCCATCGTGCGCCAGCCGCAAGTGTTTCTGTTCGACGAGCCGCTGTCCAACCTCGACGCCAAGCTGCGCGTGCAAACCCGGCTGGAAATTCAAAAGCTGCACCGGGACCTGGGCATCACCAGCCTGTTCGTGACCCACGACCAAGTCGAGGCCATGACGCTCGCCCAGCGCGTGATGGTGATGAATGCCGGGCGCATGGAGCAATTCGGCACACCGGAGGAGGTCTATCACCGGCCGGCCACCACGTTCGTGGCCACCTTCATCGGCTCGCCGTCGATGAACCTGTTGCGCGACGTGCCCGGGGCGCGCCCCGGCACCCTACTCGGCATTCGGCCCGAACACCTGCGGGTGGTCGAGTCGGGCCAGGGCTGGGCGGTGCAGGTGGAGGCAGTCGAGCTGCTGGGCGCCGAGCGCCTGATCCACGGGCAAACCCACGGCCAGCCCATCACGGTGCGCATCGCCGAGTCCGACCCTTGCCACCCCGGGGTGGGCGACACCGTGCACGTGCGTCCCATGGACGATCGGCTGCACGCCTTCGACCCGGACAGCGGCCAGCGCATCGGCTGAATCCTGCGGAGGCTCCCCATGACCGATGTGCCCTCCACCCCCATTCCGCGCTGGATCGCGCACCGCGGTGCGGGCAAGCTCGCGCCGGAAAATACGCTGGCAGCCTTCGAGCTGGGCTGGCAGCACGGTTGGCGCGCGTTCGAGTGCGACGTCAAGCTCTCCGCCGATGGGGTGCCCTTTTTGCTGCACGATGCGACGCTGGAGCGCACGACGAACGGGCGCGGACGCGCCGGCGATCTGCCTTGGTCGACACTGGCGGCGCTGGATGCAGGTAGCTGGCACAGCCCAGCCTACGCGGGTGAGCGGTTGCTGCGCCTGGACACGCTCGCGCATTGGGCGCTGCCGCGCGGCGCATGGCTCAACCTGGAGATCAAACCCACGCCAGGCACCGAGCCAGAGACCGGGCGCTCGGTGGCCGAGGCAGTGGACAATCTCTGGCGCACCTACGGCGCCGGTCAGCCGCAGGGGCCCGCCTGGCCGCTGCTGACCTCGTTTCAACCGGTCGCGCTCCAAGCCGCCCAACAGACATGCCCGCACCTGCCCCGGGGCCTGCTGCTGGATACATTGTGGCCGGACTGCTGGACCGTGGCACACCAACTGGGCTGCAGCGCGGTGGTGCTCAACCACACGTTGTGGGACGAAGCCCTGATCGCGTACTGCCGCAGCGAGGGTTGGCGCTTGCTCACCTACACCGTCAACGACGCCGCGCGCGCCGCCACCCTGCTGGACTGGGGGCTGGACGGCATCATCACCGACCGCATCGATACGCTGGGGCCGGCCGCCTAACGCTGGCCGATCGTGCCGCGACTCGGACCGCGGCCGCGGGCGCTCACAAACGCCGCTCCATCGTCTGGTGCGGGATCCCGACCTCGTCGTACGGCTCGCCCACGCACTGCCAGCCCTGCCGCTGATAGAAGCCCATCGCCGTGCGCTGCGCGCTCAAGCGCAGGGTGTGGTCGCCGCGCGTGCGCGCCGCCTCGATCAACGCCGCCAACACGCGCGCACCGACGCCCGTGCCGCGCAGCGCGCGGTGTACCGCCATGCGGCCGATTTTGCCCACGCCGGGCTCCGCCGCCAAAAGCCGACCCGTGCCCACGGCTTGCCCCAGGGCATTGATCGCCACCGCATGCAGCGCCGTCGCGTCGGCCGCATCCCACTCCTCGGACTCCGGGATGCCCTGCTCGTCCACGAACACCGCCCGCCGCAGCGGTGCCGCATCACGCTCCAGCGCGCTCCACGGGCCAGTGACCACGCGCAGCACCTCCTGCCCCGCCTCGTAGCGTTGGATCAACTCACGCAACGCAGCGGGTACCGGGCGCGCGGTCTGCGTGGCCGGATCGGCGAAAACATAGACGATCTCGGCCCCCACCAGCGCCCGCTCTCCCCGAAAAATGGCGCCGGTCATGGTCATCGACGTGTGGCCGATGCGCTCGCAGCGCAGTGCCACGTCTACCTCGTCATCCATGCGCGCGCTGGCCACAAACTCCAGCGTCGCTTTGCGGACATAAAGCTCACCACCCAGCGCCTGCATCGCTTCCGCATAGGGCAAGGCCAGCGCCCGCCAATATTCGGTCATGCCGACGTCGAAGTACATCAGGTAGTGGGCATTGAACACGATGCCTTGCATGTCCACCTCGGCCCAGCGCACGCGCAGGCGGTGCAAGCAGCGGAATTCATGGCGTTTCATGGCGGGATTTGGGACAATCGAGCGTTTTGGACGAAATCAATCGATTATGCGGCCCCACCAGCTCGAACTCCTGTCACCCGCGCGCGATGCCGACATCGGCATCGAGGCCGTCAACCACGGGGCGGATGCGGTCTACATCGGCGGGCCTGGCTTCGGGGCGCGCGCCCACGCCGCCAATCCGGTCAGCGCCATCGAGCGCCTGGTGCGCCACGCGCACCGCTACCACGCGCGCGTCTTCGTCACGCTCAACACCATCTTGCGGGACGACGAGCTCGAGCCGGCGCGTCGGCTCGTGCACCAGCTCTATGACATTGGCGTGGACGCGCTCATCGTGCAAGACATGGGCCTGCTCGAGCTGGATTTGCCGCCGATCCAGCTGCACGCCAGCACGCAATGCGACATCCGCACCCCCGAAAAGGCGCGTTTTTTGCAGGACGTGGGTTTTTCGCAGGTGGTGCTGGCGCGCGAGCTGACGCTGGAACAAATCGCGGCGGTGGACGCCGCGCTGGGCCCGCGCGACGCGCCGGGGCGAGCGGTGCTGGAGTTCTTCGTTCACGGCGCGCTGTGCGTGGCCTACAGCGGCCAGTGCTACATCAGCCACGCCCACACCGGCCGCAGCGCCAACCGGGGTGACTGCTCGCAGGCGTGTCGCCTGCCTTATCAGGTGCTCGACGCGCAAGGCCGCATCCTTGCGCACGACAAGCACGTGCTGTCCATGAAGGACAACAACCAAAGCGCGAACCTGCGCGCGCTCATCGACGCGGGCGTGCGCAGCTTCAAGATCGAAGGCCGCTACAAGGACATGGGCTATGTGAAAAACATCACCGCCCACTACCGCCGTCTGCTCGATGCCATCCTGGATGAGCGCCCAGATCTGGCGCCCTCCTCCAGCGGCCGTTGCACCTACACCTTCACCCCCGACCCCGAGCAGAACTTCAACCGCGACTTCACCGATTACTTCGTCAACGGACGCCAGATCGACATCGGCGCCTTCGACAGCCCCAAAAATCCCGGTCGCCCGATCGGCTGGGTGGTGCGCACCGCGGCCGACCACCTCGAGCTGGAAACCCACGATCCCAGCACCGAGCTGGCCAATGGCGATGGCCTGTGCTACCTAGACCTGCAGAACAACCTGGTTGGCCTGCAAACCAACCGTGTCGAGCGACTGGGGCCGGGCACGGACGGCGGTGTGCGCTGGCGCGTCTTCCCCAAAGACCCGATGGCCACGCTCAAGGATTTGCGGCCCGGCACGACGGTCAACCGCAACCGCAGCATGGCCTGGGTGCGGCTGCTGGAACGCCCCTCGGCGCAGCGGCGCATCCCGCTGTGGGTGCAGTTGCGCGCGCAGGGCGACGCCCTGCAGCTGACCCTGACCGACGCCGACGGCTGCACCGGCACCGCCACCGTGGCGGGCCCGTTCGAGGTTGCGCGTGACGCGCGCGCCAACGAGGCCAAGCTGGTCGAGGGGCTCAGCCGCCTGGGCGACACAGTGTTCGAACCGGTTTCGGTGGACGTGGCGCTGCCACAGCCCTGGTTCCTGCCCGCCTCACGCGTCAACGCCCTGCGGCGCGAGGCCGTCGCGGCGCTGATGACAGGGCGCGAAGCCGCCCGCCCGCGGCCCATGCGTGCGCCCGCCGTGGAGCCGCCCGTGCCCTACTCCGAAGACGTGCTGACCTACCTGGCCAACGTCTACAACCACAAGGCGCGCGATTTCTACGCCCGCCATGGGGTGCGCGTGATCGAAGCCGCCTACGAGAGCCACGAAACGCTGGGCGAGGCCAGCCTCATGATCACCAAGCACTGTGTGCGCTACAGCCTGAGCCTGTGCCCCAAGCAAGCCAAGGGGGTGACGGGCGTGCAGGGCACGATCCGCGCCGAGCCGCTGGTGCTGGTGCATGGCGACGAGCGGCTCACGCTGCGCTTCGACTGCAAACCGTGCGAGATGCACGTCGTCGGACGCATCAAACGCCACGTCGTGCGCGCGGCCGAGCGCCAGGCGAGCGAAGCGCCGCTGCAGTTTTACCGCACGCGGCCGCATGAGCGTACCGAGCGCACCTAGCCCACCCAGCGGCGCGCGTTGCGAAACATGCGCATCCAGGGGCTGAAGGCCGCGATGCCACCAGTGGCGGCCAGGTCGGTCCAGCTCATTTGCGCATTGCGAAACACCCGCTCCGGGTGCGGCATCATGGCGGTAAAGCGCCCATCGGGCGTAGTGACGGCGGTGATGCCGCGCGGACTGCCGTTGGGGTTGAACGGGTAGGCCTCGGTTGGCTGGCCGTGGTGGTCCACGTAGCGCATGGCCACCGCCACCGCGTCGATATCGCCCCGCTGGCCGAAGTTGGCATAGCCTTCGCCGTGCGCCACGGCAATCGGCAGGCGGCTGCCAGCCATGCCTTGGAAGAACAGGCTGGGGGAGTCGGTGATTTCCACCAGCGACAGGCGCGCCTCGAAGCGCTCGCTGACGTTGGTGGTAAAACGCGGCCAATGTTCGGCACCAGGGATGATGGCGGCCAACTCGGCAAACATTTGGCAGCCGTTGCACACGCCCAGACCAAAGGTGTCGCCGCGCTGGAAGAACGCTTGAAACTGCTCGGCGAGGCTGGGGTGGAACGTGATCGAGCGCGCCCAGCCGATGCCTGCCCCCAGCGTGTCGCCGTAGCTGAATCCACCACAGGCGACCAGTCCCTGAAAATCGCTCAGGCGCGTGCGGCCGCTGAGCAGATCTGTCATGTGCACGTCCACCGCCTCGAAGCCGGCGCTGTCGAACGCGTACGCCATCTCGACGTGGGAGTTGACGCCCTGCTCGCGCAAAATGGCCACGCGCGGACGCTGCCGGTTCACGTAGGGGGCGGCGATGTCCTGCGCGGGGTCGAAGGTCAACGCCACGTGCAGGCCGGGGTCGTCGCACTGCCCAGCGGCGGCGTGTTCCGCATCGGCGCAGGCCGGGTTGTCGCGCAACTGGCAGATCTTCCAGCTCACGCTGTCCCACACCTGGTGCAGGTCTTGCAGTTTGGCGCTGAAGATGCACTGGGCGTCGCGCCAGATCTGCAGCTCGCCCTTGCCCGCGTCGATGGGGCTGCTGGCGGGACGGGTCTTGCCCACCACGTGGCTGCACGCGGACAGCCCGTGCGCGCGCAGGGTTTGCAGCACGGCGTCGCGCTCGGTGCTGCGCACCTGCAGCACCACGCCCAGCTCCTCGCTGAACAGTCCTTTGAGCGTGAGTTCGTCGCGGCGGGCGCTCACCTGCGCCGCCCAGTTTTTGGCATCGCCCACGTCGGCTCGGCTGTCGTGAATGCCGTCGCCCTCGGTGACCAACAAATCGACGTTGAGCGTCACGCCCACGTGGCCGGCAAACGCCATTTCGGCCACGCAGGCCAGCAAGCCGCCGTCGCTGCGGTCGTGGTAAGCCAGCAGGCGGCCTTCGGCGCGCAGGGCGTTGACCGCCGCCACCAGCCGCACCAGATCCTGCGGGTCATCGAGATCGGGCGCCGCACCGCCCGGTTGCTCCAGCACCTGCGCCAGGATCGAGCCGCCCATGCGATGGCGACCTCGGCCGAGGTCGATCAAAATCAGCGTCGTGTCTTCTTGCGCGTCGAGCTGCGGGGTGAGCGTGCCGCGCACGTCGGGCAGCGTGGCAAACGCGCTGACGATCAAACTGACTGGCGCCACCACCTTGTGCGTCTGCCCGTCCGTGCCGCGCCACTGCGTGCGCATCGACAGGCTGTCCTTGCCCACGGGAATACCGATGCCCAGCTGCGGGCACAGCTCCAGCCCCACCGCCTTGACCGTGTCGTACAGCGCCGCGTCCTCACCGGGCTCGCCGCAGGCGGCCATCCAGTTGGCCGAGAGCTTGACACGCGACAGCTCGATCGGTGCGGCCAGCAAGTTGGTGATCGCCTCCGCCACGGCCATGCGGCCCGCTGCGGGGGCGTCGAGCGCCGCGATCGGCGTGCGCTCACCCATGGCCATCGCTTCGCCAGCCAGGCTCGAGAAGTCCGCCAGCGTGACCGCACAGTCCGCCACTGGCACTTGCCACGGCCCCACCATCTGGTCGCGGTGCGTCAGGCCGCCCACCGTGCGGTCCCCGATCGTGATCAAAAACCGCTTGCTCGCCACCGTCGGGTGCGCCAGCACGCCAATGATCGCTTGCTGTAGATCCACCCCAGTGCCGTCGAAGTCGGCGAAACGGCGCGCGATGCGCGTGACCTCGCGCCGCATGCGCGGTGGCTTGCCCAGCAGCACGTCCATCGGCATATCGACCGGGCGGGCTGCTTGTGCATCGGCAGCTTGCCCGTCCTCGACGACGAGCTGCCGCTCCTCGGTAGAGACGCCGACCACGGCGTACGGACAGCGCTCGCGCTCGCACAACTGGGCCAGGCGCGGCAGCGCGTCGGGGGCAATGGCCAGCACGTAACGCTCCTGGCTCTCGTTGCACCAGATTTCCTTCGGTGCCAGGCCCGACTCCTCCAGCGGAATCGCGCGCAGGTCGAAACGCGCGCCGCGCCCGGCGTCGTTGACCAGCTCCGGGAACGCGTTGGACAGCCCCCCGGCGCCCACGTCATGGATGGCCAGAATCGGGTTGTCCGCGCCCAGCGCCCAGCAGTGATTGATCACCTCCTGCGCGCGGCGCTGGATCTCGGGGTTGCCGCGCTGCACCGAGTCAAAGTCCAGCTCCGCGGCATTGGCGCCGCTGGCCATCGAGCTGGCCGCACCGCCCCCCATGCCGATACGCATGCCCGGGCCGCCCAGCTGCACCAGCAACGTACCGGCCGGGAACGTCACCTTGTGCGTCTGGGCGGCGTCGATCTGACCCAGGCCACCCGCGATCATGATCGGCTTGTGGTAGCCGCGATGGACCACGTCCACGTCTGACGCGACACGCTGCTCGTACGCACGGAAATACCCCAGCAGGTTGGGGCGACCGAACTCGTTGTTGAACGCCGCACCGCCCAGCGGGCCCTCGATCATGATTTGCAACGGACTGGCGATGTGCACGGGCTTGCCGTCGGGCTCGTCGGCCCAGCCACCCCACAGGCGCGACACCGAAAACCCTGTGAGCCCCGCCTTGGGTCGCGCGCCACGACCCGTGGCCCCCTCGTCGCGGATCTCGCCACCCGCGCCCGTGGCTGCACCCGGAAACGGCGAAATGGCCGTCGGGTGGTTGTGCGTCTCCACCTTCATCAAGATGTGGTGCTGCGCCTGGCGGTGGCGATAGGTAGGACTGCCCTGGCCATCGGGCACGGCCACGAAGCGCTCGAGCACGTGCCCCTCCATCACCGCGGCGTTGTCCGCATAGGCCACGACGGTGTGCTGCGGCGCCGTCTGGTGCGTGTGGCGGATCATGCCAAACAGCGTGTGCGGCTGCTCCACCCCGTCGATGACGAACTGGGCATTGAAAATCTTGTGCCGGCAGTGCTCGCTGTTGGCCTGCGCGAACATCATGAGTTCCACATCGCTGGGATTGCGCTCCAGACGTGTGAACGCGTCGACGAGGTAATCGATCTCATCGTCCGCCAGCGCCAGCCCCCAGGCGACATTGGCCTCCTGCAGCGCCACCCGTCCGCGGCCGAGCACATCGACGCGTTGCAAGGGCTGCGGGGCCAACGGCACGAACAGGGCCGAGGCTTGCTCCAGGTCGCGCAGCACGCTCTCCGTCATACGGTCGTGCAGCAGCGCGGCGCAGGCGTGCCACTGGGCGTCATCCAGCGCCGCAGGCCGTTTGCGAAAGGCCCCCAAGCCGGGCGCTTGCAGGGTGAGCCAATATTCGACGACACGCTCGACGCGCCGCACGTCCAAGCCGCAGTTGCGCGCGATGTCCGTGGCCTTGGACGCCCAGGGCGAGACCGTGCCCAAGCGCGGCGTGACGACGATGCGCACACCCTCAGTGGGGCCGCGGTAGGGCTCGCCATACGTCAGCAGCGCCGCCCATCGTTCGCGGCTGGCGTCGTCCAGCGGGGCGTCGGTCGCCACCAGGTGTACGAAGCGCGCCGCGATGCCCACGATGCGCTCGTCCACCCCCTGCAGTCGCGCCAGCAACTGTCCCGCTCGAAAGTGGCCAAGGGCGTCCCCCCCGGTGAATGTCGACAAGTGCAAGGCAGAAACGGGGGCATTCACGGCGGTGTGGTGCTCAGCAGTGGGAATGCTGGCGATTTTAGCGGGCGCGAGCGGCGGCACCGGGATAAAAAAAGGAGGCCAGTGGCCTCCCCCCAAGACCCGTCGCGGCGGGTGCCGCGAACCGGAATCACTTGTTGACGGGCGACTGCGGATCCAGCAGCAACGCCATCACGTGCTTGATTTGCTGCTCGTTCAGGATGCCCCTGTGGCCAGCGCTGGGCATCTTGGTGCAGGCGTTGAACGCGCGCGAGTTCCAGATCTTGGCCCAGGTGTACTCGATGATCGGCTTGGCGGCCGGGTCGTTCGGGTTGGTCACCCCGCGCAGCTTGCCGTATTGGTACAAGCTGGGGCCCAACGTGCCGTACGAAATTTCTTCTTTCGTGATCTGGTGGCAGTTGTAGCAATTGCCCCCGTTGACCGTTTTCTCATCGTCGGACCACGTCAAGCCGCGCCCGCTTTGCGCGATTTTCTCACCCTCTTTCCAGTCACCCAGAAACTTGCCATCGCTGGGCCACTTGACGGATTTCATCGCTGCATCCTGAATCGCCTTGGCGGTCTTCTCGTCGAGGTCCTTGCCCGAGACCTCGGCCTTCCAGCACACCAGCCGTGCCTCATCTTGCTCGAGCCGATCGAGCTTGGCGATACCGCGCTCGACGAAGGATTTTTTGACGACCTCCATCGTCATGCGGTCATAGTCGGCGGCTGTCGGCGATGCGCCGCATCCAGCCAGAGCAACAGCGGCGAGGGCCACCCAGGTCAACCAATGGAATTTCATGTCGAGGTCTCCGATTCAGCGCTTGATGGCGGGCGCGATCGACTTGGCGCCCTTCGCGTTGACGCCCATGTACACCCCCAACGCGATGGTCACGTCGCTGGCAAACAAGGGCTCGGGGAAACGCTGCTGCCGGTAGCAGTCGTTCAGGCGGTGCTGCATGCTCCACATCTGACCGTTGGAGACGCGGTAAGCGGGCCATGCGGCAAAACCGACGCCGTCGCCGGGGTTTTTGGTCAGGTTGGGCAGCTCCTGCAGGCGGATGCGCTTGCCGTCTTCGCTGTGGCAGCTGGCGCACGAAAAATCGTGCGGCCCACCGCGCATGAAGAACAGCCGCTTGCCGATCTCGTACATGTCACGCTCGGCCTGCGTGTTGAACGGCAGGTTGAACGGCATTCCACGCGACTCGGACGCGATCCACGTGGCCAGCGCCACGACGTTGGCCGTCTCCCCCTTGCCGAAACTGCGCTGCGAAACCTCTTTCTTGACGTCGATGCCCTGCAGCGTCTCCATGCAGGTCAGCAGGCGGCTCTCCAGGTCCTGTACGCGCCCGGTATCCTTGAAGTAGCGTGGCAGCTCGACGAAGGCACCCTTGACGACCCCGGGGCCCTTGCCCAGGTCACATTGCTCCAACGATGCATTCTTGGGCCCGCGCTTTTGCTTCCACAGTTGCTCGCCCTTGACCTCGAACAGCTCGGCGGGGTTGCCATCTTGAAGCATGGCGCGGTATTCCTCGATGCCCTTGGAAGCATCGATTCCTTGGGCACCAGCGCTCATGCCTAGCGATGACAAAACCGCGAGCAACCAATAACGTTTTCTCATCATGAACTCCTGGGGAGATAAAACCGGTTCAGGCGATGGTCGCCTCGTCGGTGCGCGACTCGCCCTTGTTGTCGGTCCACTTG
>DYIC01000034.1:5529-25161 GCA_020723845.1 Hydrogenophaga sp. | reverse complement strand
GCCGCGGGCGGGCAGTGCCTCGGCGGTGTCGAGCGCGAGGCACAGATCGGCCCAGGCCTTGGCCTTGTCGGCGGGGTTGCGCAGCAGGTACGCCGGGTGGTACGTCACCACCACGGGCAGCGCCAGCCCGGCCAGCCGCGCCGTGTACACGCGCCCGCGCAGGCGGCCCAGCGGCGTGCGCAGCAGGGTGTCGGGGCTGTCGCAGCCGCCCTCGGCCAGCAAGGTTTGCGCCGCAAACCGGCCCATGGCCAGCACGAGGCGCGGCTGCAGCAGCGCAATCTGGCGCAACAGATAGGGCGTGCAGCGCGCGATCTCGTCGGGCTCGGGGTTGCGGTTGCGCGGCGGTCGGCATTTGATGACGTTGGCGATATAGACCCCCTGCCCGCGCCGCAGCCCCATGGCGGCGAGCATGCGGTCGAGCAATTGCCCGGCCCGGCCGACGAACGGTTCGCCTTGGCGGTCCTCCTCTTCGCCCGGGGCTTCGCCCACGATCAGCCAGTCCGGCCGCCGGTCTCCCACGCCGGGCACCCCCCGCTGGCGGCAACCCGCCAGCGCGCAACGCTGGCAGGCGTGGATGGCGGCGTGCAGCGCGTCCCAGTCCAGGGCGTCGATGTCCAACGCAGCGGCGGCGGCGTGGGGGTGGACAGGGGCGGCGGTGGCCATCGGTGGCGGCGCCACGGTCGGCCTGTTCGGGGACGTCGGGGGAACGGCGGGGGGGGTGGCAGGCGTTGCCGCGGGCGGGCGCGGTAGCACGGGTGGTTCGGGTGCGCGTTCGGCCGCTGCCGTCGCCACGCGTGGCTGCGGCAGCAGCGCACGCGGTGCCCACCACGGGGCGATGCCCATCTCGGCCAGCATGGCGGTCTGGCGCTCATCTAGGTGCGGCAAGGCGCGGGGTAGCGTGGTGGCCATCAATGGGCCTCCGTCGGGGGTGGGGGCAGCAGGTCCAGCCGCATCACGATGGCATCCTCGCGCCGGTGCGCGCCATCCGGATAGTACCCCCGGCGCACGCCCACCGCTTGCCAGCCCATGGCGGTATAGAGGGTGCGCGCGGGCGTATTGCTCGCGCGCACCTCCAGCCACACACAGGCGGCCCCCTGCTCGCGTGCCCAGCCGATGAGCGCCTGCAGCATCCAGCGGCCCCAGCCATGGCGTTGGTGGGCGGGCGTGACGGTGACGTCGAGCAGGTGCGCTTCGTCCACGCCGCGCATGGCCACCAGGCTGCCCAGCAGCCAGTGCCCCTGCGCGGTACGCGGCGCGTGCACCCACTGGGGCGGGTCGGTTGTCGGGTCTGGGGGCAACGTCAGCACACGGCACCAGTGGCCGGTGGCCAGCGAGTCTTCGAAGTGCCGTGCCCGCCACGGGTGGGCGTGGGCGGTCTTGGCCACCTCCGCCAGCAGCGGGATGTCGGCGAGCGTCATGGCGCGCCAGACCGCGCGTTCGGCCCGCTGGGCGGGTGTGCCCACCACGGGGGGCGACGAAGGGGCACTCATGCGCTGGCGCGCTGCGCTCGCAGCGCGGCTTGTTCGGTGGTGGTCAGCGCCACCTTGTCGCGCACGTACAGGGGTTGCGCCGCCGCCGCCGGTACACACTGGCCGGCCGCCACGCCCGCGGCCGCCAGGCGCAGCAAGGCCGCCGCGCTGGGGTGGGCCGGCACGCCCCGGTGCTGCCAGGCCGTAGGCAGCCGCTCGCCATAGACCGGGCGCACGTTGCCTGCCAGCAGCACCGGGGATGTTGCGTCCGCGGCCCAGGAGACATCCTCCGGGGGTGTCAGGTGCGCGGGTGCCACCGTCGTCCACCCCCGCTCGGCGTGCCAGTCATAGACCGCCGCGTAAACCTCGCCCATGCGAGCGTCGAGCGCAGCCACCACGCGCAGTGCGCGCGCATCCGGCGCGTGGTCGTGGCGCGCGGCTTCGGCCACGGCCAGCAGGGTGTCGAGGGGCAACACCGGGATGCCCCCGGGCCGCGCGGCCACCGCCAACCCCTGCACCACCGCGCAGGCGGTGCGCAGCCCGGTGAACGACCCCGGCCCGCGGCCAAAGGCGATGCCATCCAAGGAGGCCAGCGTCCAGCCCACGGTCTGCAGCAGGGCACGGATGGCAGGCAGCAGCGCCACCGACGCCTGGGGCCCCCCGGGGCCGTCGTGCTGCGCGAGTGGCGCGGCGGCACCCGCCGCGCCCACGGCGACGCTGAGCCGGTCCGTGCTGGTATCCACCGCCAGCCAGCGGGCCAGCGCCGGCGGGGATAGGGGTCTGCTGCCATTCATGGTGGGGAATTATCCGTGGGTCGCGGCCCGCAGCGCAGGCCGCGGTTCTGTCCGTACACTCAGTAGCCGGTCGGCGGCGGCGCGGTGCCGGCCTTTTTGAGAGGAAGCGGGGATGCGTTTCTGGGGCGTGGTGTTCGATCGGTATCGATGGTCATGTCTGGGTTCGGGCTGCCGCGTGCGCGCTGCGGGGGCACTACTGCTGGCCGCAGCAGGCGTGCAAGCCGCGGCCCAAGTCCTGCCCCCCGCCGTCCAGCAGGCGCTCGAGCGCGCCGGGGTGCCGCCGGCGGCGCTGGCGGTCGTGGTGGCCGATGCGGTGCCGGGAGGGAAGACGTACCTCGCGCACCGAGCCGAGGCGCCGATGAACCCCGCCTCGGTCATGAAGCTGGTGACCACCGCTGCAGCACTCGATTGGCTGGGGCCCGCATACACCTGGCGCACGGCGGTCTATACCGACGGGCCGGTGCGCGACGGGGTATTGGCGGGATCGCTGTATCTGCGCGGCGAGGGTGACCCCAAGCTGGTGACGGAGCGCCTGTGGCTGCTGCTGCGGCGGGTGCAGGGGTTGGGGATTCGGCACATCGGCGGCGACATCGTGCTGGATCGCAGCGCGTTCGCGCTGCCGCCGCACGACCCAGCCGCGTTCGACGGCGAGCCGCTGCGCCCCTACAACGCCGCGCCGGACGCGCTGCTGGTCAATTTTCGGACGCAGGTGTGGACCTTCGTGCCCGATGCGGCCGCGGGCGTGGCGCGCGTGCAGGCCGATCCCCCCTTGGCCGAGGTGACCGTGCCGGGCACGGTGCCGTTGGCCGATGGGCCGTGCGGTGACTGGCGCGCAGCATTGCAGGCGGATTGGTCCGACGCGCGCCGTCCGCGCTTCGCGGGGCGTTACCCGCTGGCTTGCGGCGAGCGCATCTGGCCGCTCGCCCACCCCGAGCCGGAGCGCTTTGCCGCGCGTGCCGTGGCGGGCATGTGGGCCCAATTGGGGGGTGGGCTGGAGGGGCGCGTGCGTGAGGGCACGGTTCCCGCTGGGTTGACGCCGCGCCTGGTGTTCGAATCGCAGCCGCTCGCCGATGTGGTGCGTGATATCAACAAGTTCAGCAACAACGTGATGGCGCAGCAGTTGCTGCTGACGCTGGCCGCCGCGACGGCCACCCAGGGAGTGGGGCCTGAGGGGGCGAATGCCCAAGGGCCGACCGCGCCCGCCACGTTCGAGGCCGCCCGCTCCGTGCTGCGCGACTGGTGGCGCACCCGTATCGGCCCCGATGTGCCGCCGCCCCAGATCGACAACGGGGCGGGCCTGAGCCGCGAGGCGCGCGCCACGGCGTTGGCGCTGGCGCGACTGCTGCAGTGGGTGTACGCCAGCCCCTGGATGCCCGAGCTGATGGCGTCCCTGCCCATCGCGGGCGTGGATGGCACGCTGCGGCGCAGCGCCATGGGCCGCGGCGTGGCGCACCTGAAAACCGGCAGTCTGGCCGACGTGCAGGCGCTCGCTGGGTATGTGCACGGGGCCGACGGTCAGCGCCGCGTGCTGGTCGCCATCGTCAACCACCCCAATGCGCGCGCCGGCCGCGCCGCGCTGGATGCGCTGGTGCAGTGGGCCGCGGCCCTGCGCTGAAGCGGCGGCTCAAGGTTCGATTTCGATGCGCCCGGGGCCGTTGGCCTGAGTGACCTCCAGCACGCGCTGCGCCGCGACCACCATCTCGGCGGCCAGTTCACGCAGGTCTTGGTCCGGGGTGGGGCGACGGCTGTGCAGCCCGATGCTCACGCTGCGCGGCTGCGGCGATGGCCCGGTCGCCTCGGCTGCAGCGGCGCACTGGCGCAGGTCACTGGCCAGCACCAGCGCGCTGGCGGTGTCCGCGTCCGGCAGCACGACGAGGAACTGCCCCGGCTCCCAGTGGGCGAGCAATTCGTGGGTGCGCAGGCGCGACGCCAGCCGCTGGGCGATCAGCCGCTCGGCGTCGGTCGCGTCATGGGTACGGTCGCCCGCCACGTCATCGATAGCGACCACCATCACCGTGACGGTGCTGCCGCGCCGCTCCGCCAGCGACAGCATACGACCCAGGTAATCGAGCGCCGCGAGGCGACCGGGCAGGACCGCCGACGCCGCGCGTGGGGCCGGGTCGACCCCGGTGGGCTGGCGCACCGGGCCGAGGGTCAGCGCCACCTCGCCCACCCCCTGCACGCGGCCGTGCAGCCGGTCGCCGGGCTGCACCGGGCCCACGCCTTCCGGTGTGCCGGTGTAGATCACGTCCCCGGGTTGCAGGTGGTAGAACTGCGACAGGTCCGCGATCAGCTCGCGCAGGTTCCAGATCAGATCGCCCAGGTCGGCGCGCTGGCGCACGACGCCGTTGACCTCGAGCGCGATCTCGCCGCCCGTCAGCACGGTGCCCGGCATCGGCCGTACCGCGCCGCAGACGGCGCTGCCCTCCACGTCCTTGCCCAGGCACCAGGGGTGGCTTTTGTCGCGCAGGCGCTGCTGCACGTCGCGACGCGTCATGTCCAGCCCCACGGCATAGCCGTAGATCAACTCGTGCGCTTGCTCGGCGGCGACGCCGAACCCGCCACGGCCCAACACCGCTACCAGTTCGACCTCGTGGTGGAAGTCGTGCGTCTGTGGCGGGTAGGGCAACACCGCCCCCGACGCCAGCAGGTGCGCGGGCGATTTGGTGAAATAAAACGGTCGCGCCGTGGTCTTGTCGATGGTCACGCCCATCTCGCGGGCGTGGGCGTGGTAGTTACGCCCGACGAAGAACAGGCGGTTGACCGGCAGGCGCGCAGCGTTGCCCTGCACAGCCAGCGCGGCCACGGGCGGAGGGGTCCAGAGGTAGGTCGTCATAGCTTGGGAGGCGGGTCGATGCCCGTGATTGTGCGCCAACGCCGCCCCCGTCACGGGCGTGCGGCGGCGCGGGCGCGACGCGCGGCGTGGTGCGACAATCGCGCTCATGAACACGCTGTCCGTTTCCGACTTGATGCAAGGGCTGGGCCGGCAGGCCCGCGCCGCTTCGGCCGTGATGGCCCGGGCCAGCACGGCGCACAAAAACGCCGCTTTGCGGGGTTTGGCGGCGCTGTTGCGCGCCAACGTTGACGCGCTGCAAGCCGCCAACGCCCAGGACGTCGAGCGCGCCCGCGCCAGCGGCCTGGCCGAACCGATGGTGGACCGCCTGCGCCTGACGCCCAAAGTCATCGAGACCTGCGCCCAAGGCTGCGAGCAATTGGCCGCCATGCCCGACATCATTGGCGAGGTCATCGGCCTGCAGCAGCAGCCTAGCGGCATTCGGGTTGGGCAGATGCGCGTGCCCATCGGCGTCTTTGGCATGATCTACGAGAGCCGCCCCAACGTGACCATCGAAGCGGCGTCGCTGTCGATCAAGAGCGGCAACGCCTGCATTTTGCGCGGGGGGTCGGAGGCGATCGCGTCCAACCAGGCGCTGGCAGCTCTGGTACAGCAGGCGCTGCGCGACGCCGGACTGCCCAGCGAGGCGGTGCAGCTCGTGCCCACCACCGACCGCGAGGCCGTGGGTCACCTGATCGCCATGCCGCAGTACGTGGACGTCATCATCCCGCGTGGGGGCAAGGGCCTCATCGAGCGCATCAGCCGCGAGGCCAAGGTGCCCGTCATCAAGCACCTAGACGGCAACTGCCACACCTACGTGGACGACCCGTGCGATCTCGACCTCGCGGTCAAAGTCACCGACAACGCCAAGACGCAAAAGTACAGCCCGTGCAACGCGACCGAGAGCCTGCTGGTGGCGCGCGGGGTGGCGGCGGCGTTTTTGCCGCGCATCGGTGCCGTCTTTGCCGCCAAAGGGGTCGAGATGCGGTGCTGCCCCGAAGCCAAAGCCCTGCTGGCGGCGGTGCCGGGGGCGCATGTGGTCGATGCCACCGAGGAAGATTGGTCCACCGAATACCTCGCCCCCATCATCAGCGTCAAAGTGGTGGCGGGGTTGGATGAGGCCATCGACTGGATCAACCGCTACGGCAGTCACCACACGGACGCGATTCTGACCACCGACCACCGCCACGCCCAGCGCTTCTTGCGCGAGGTGGACTCCAGCAGCGTCATGGTCAACACCAGCACCCGCTTTGCCGACGGCTTCGAGTACGGGCTGGGTGCGGAAATCGGCATCAGCACCGACAAATTCCACGCCCGCGGCCCCGTGGGTGTCGCGGGGCTGACGTCGCTCAAATACGTCGTGCTCGGCGAGGGCGAGGTGCGGGGCTGAGCGAACCAACCAGCGTTTTCAGACCCCGCGCTTGAACGCCGCCAGCAATGCCCCGGCGGCCACGAACAGCGAGCCAAACACGCGGTTGAGCGCCCGCATGTATGCGGGCGACTTCAGCGACGCCAGCAGCCGCGCGGCGAGGGCCGTGTAGCCGCCCATGACCACCAAGTCGGTAAAGCCCAACGTCAAGCCGACGATGACGTATTGCCACAGCAGTGGCGCATGGGGGTCGAGAAACTGCGGCACCACGGCCAGCAGAAAGACCGTGCCCTTGGGGTTGACGGCGTTGACCATCCAGCCGCGCACGATGGCGTCGCGCGCGCGCACGGGCGCGGCACCCGCTGCCGCCGCCAACGGGCGCGCGGGCGCGCGCCACTGCTGCACGCCCAGCCATACCAAATAAGCCACCCCCACCCACTTGACGACCTGGAATGCCGTGCTGGAAGCAGCTACCACCGCGCCCAGCCCGGCACCGACGACGGCGAGCTGGGTCCAGATGCCCGCCACCAGCCCGATCGTGGTCAGGTAGCCACGCCGAAAGCCGTGATTGAGCCCCGCGCTCATCGCCGCGACGGCACCGGCGCCCGGCGACAGGCTGATGGCCCAGGAGGCGGCGAAGAGGGCGAGCCAGGTGGAGAGTTCCATGGGGGCGGCTGATGGGTCCGAGCGGGTGCGGTTGGCACAGGGATCCATTATCAACGCCCGCGAGCACCCACCCTTTACACATCAAATGGGAATCAGTATCATTGACGTAACGACCACTTTGCACCGTTGGCCATGATTGTCTGCATCTGTCATCGCGTCAGCGACCGCACCATCCGTGCCGCCGCACGGCAAGGACAAGCGTTCGAGGATTTGCAATTCGAGCACGGGGTGGCGACCTGTTGCGGGCGCTGCGAAGCGTGCGCGCGCGACATCTGGGCGCAGGCGCGCTGTTCGCAGCGCTTGCTCGGCGCCGGGCCTGGCGTGGGGGGCGCCGCAGCGCCCGCCGCGCTGGGCGTTGCTCTCTGAGGGTGCAGACGTGCCCGTGGGTGGGCAGCCTCGAGAGGGTGCAGGTTCCCGAACGCTGTGCGCCGAGCGTGTAGAGCGTGTAACATGATCAGGTTACCGTTACCCGTCAATGAAAGGCACAACCCCGTGAAAGGCTCGCCCGACGTACTGGCTGCACTGCAAGCCCAGCTCAAAAACGAACTGACCGCCATCAACCAGTATTTCGTGCATTACCGGATGCTCGACCACTGGGGCTTGACCAAGCTGGCCAAGAAAGAGTATTCGGAATCGATCGGCGAGATGAAGCACGCCGACCGACTCATGGCGCGCATCTTCATGCTCGACGGGCTGCCCAATTTGCAGGATTTGGGCAAGCTTCAGGTGGGTGAGACCGTACCTGAGATCTTGCAGGCTGACCTGGCATTGGAGCGTGCGGCGCAGCAAACCATCAAAGATGGTATTGCGACCTGCGAAGCCGCGCGTGACTTCGTTTCCCGTGATGTGTTGCAGGGCATTCTCGAAGATACGGAAGAGCACATCGATTTCCTGGAAACCCAGCTCGAGCTGATCGAGAAGGTAGGATTGCCCAACTACCTGCAAAGCCTCATGGGCGAGCCGTCGTAAGGGCGGCGTTGGCGGTGACTCCGTCGCAAGGCGTGCCTAGAAGGCGGCACCGACCATCATCGCCTAGCCACGTGTGGCCGTGGCCTTGGCATCCGGCTTGGCACAGCGCGCGCTGTGCGATCGCGGTAGCCGATAGACGGTCGGTGCGGTCAGATGTTGGCGCCGCGCTCGTGGCATGGTGTTGGCGCGGCCAGCAGGACCCTTGTGGCTTCAGCCCCCACAGCCAAGCGGTGCGCAACACCAGCAGCGCACCCCGAAGCCGCAGCAATTCCGACTCCAAAGCCATGCGCTCTGCCAACCACTGACGTTGACAGATTTCGGTGAGGCGTTGCGCGCGTGCCCACTCGCGGCAGACCGCTGTGTATTCTTCCATCCATTCCATCGCCGTTTCCCAAGGTGTTGCGCTACGTCAGTGATACAGGGGGCCATCACGCCCCGACGGCCCGTCGGCATCGCCCGCGATCGCGGCTTGATGGGCGCGCTCGCGCCAAGCGCCTGACAGGCGTGCCAGCACCGTGGCCATGGCGTCGCTCCATGCCGGGTGGTTGGCCAGCCGGTGCAGATTGTGTGCCAGCTTGAAGGCGGCCCTGGGACACACGGGACGATCGAGATCGCTCGTCGCGTGCAAATGGAGCAGGGCCAGCGTTCCAGCCAGCAGGGGTTCGAGGGGTTCAGTCTGCCATTCCATGGGGGCTCCTTGCGACTCACCACGAGCCGACCACCGATCGTAATGCAAATCATTCGCAATGACAATACCTCACGGAGGGAACGGCTGATCTTTGGGGCCCGATAATCGGGCCATGATCAAGCAACGTATCGTCGTCGGGCTTTCGGGCGGGGTGGACTCGGCCGTCAGTGCCTACTTGCTCAAGCAGCAGGGCCACGAGGTAGTCGGCATCTTCATGAAGAACTGGGAAGATGACGACGACAGCGAGTACTGCTCCAGCCGACAGGACTGGCTCGACGCGGCCAGCGTGGCGGATGTGATCGGCATCGACGTCGAGCACGTCAACTTTGCGGCCGAGTACAAGGACCGCGTCTTTGCGGAATTCTTGCGCGAGTATGAGGCCGGGCGCACGCCAAACCCAGACATCTTGTGCAACGCCGAGATCAAGTTCAAGGCGTTTCTGGACCATGCGATGCGGCTCGGGGCGGACAAGATCGCCACCGGCCACTACGCGCGCGTGCGCTTCAACGATGCCACGGGCCGCTACGAGCTGCTCAAGGGTGTCGACCCCACCAAGGACCAGAGCTACTTCCTGCACCGCCTCGAGCAGAGCCAGCTGGCTCGCACCGTCTTCCCAGTGGGCGAATTGCGCAAGACCGAGGTGCGCCGCATCGCCGCCGACATTGGCTTGCCCAACGCCAAAAAGAAAGACTCGACGGGCATTTGCTTCATCGGCGAGCGGCCGTTTCGGGCTTTCCTGCAACGCTATCTCGCGGCCACGCCTGGCCCGATCGTGGACGAGCACGGGCGCGAGGTGGGCCGCCATGTGGGCCTGAGCTTTTATACCTTGGGCCAGCGACAGGGGCTGGGCATCGGCGGGGTCAAAGGCGACGCGGCGGGCCGTGGGCCAGGGGAGCATGCGCCGTGGTTCGTCGCGCGCAAGCAGCCCACCACGAATACACTGTGGGCCGTGCAGGGGCACGACCACCCGTGGTTGCTCTCGCGCTGGCTGCTGGCGCAAGACGTGAGCTGGATCGCGGGTGAGCCGCCCGCCTCGGGGCGCTACCGTGCCAAGACGCGCTACCGCCAAGTGGACGCCGCGTGCGAGCTGGCGCTGACCCCGGAGGGGGTGCGCCTGGCCTTCGACGAGCCGCAATGGGCCGTCACGCCGGGGCAAAGTGCCGTGCTGTACGACGGCGACGTGTGCCTGGGCGGCGCCATCATTCACCGGGCCGAAGCGACCGAGCGGCCGTTGCCTGCGCTGCCGACGCCACGCACTTTCGCGGCCATGCGCGCCAGATAGGCGTCGCGCTAGGGACGGTCACCCCGGTTCGCTCGCGCCCTTGTACCAGCGGTACCCGCCATGCCAGCAGGCGGCGCGCTTCGTGTGGTTGCGCGCCCTCGTGGTCGTGGGTGCGCAAGATCCAGCGCAACTTCAGCCGCTCGGCGTGCAGCACGGCGTCCAGCACGACGCGGTCGCTGCTGCGCGGATCGATCAGCACGGCCTCGCGCGTCGCCTCGTCGCCCAGCAAGTAGCTGAGCACCCCGCTGGCTTCGTCGTGCAAGATCCGAAACAGCATGGTCAGCCCCCTGCCGCCGCATCCCCACCGGCGAGCCGGGTGCCGTTGACCGGATCGCATTGACGTCGCGCCGCCAAGTGGGCAGGGCCTGGCTCCGTGAGGGTCGGTGTCGGGTTCATGGTTCTGCCGTGATCGTTTTCTCCTCTTGGTCCGTAACAAAAACCGTGCCAGCCATCACCGTGGCGGGTGTACCGGCTCCGCCCGCGGGTAAACCCTCGCACAGAAAACCCCCCGGGCGCACCGGGTCTGTCACGTGTGACAGAAAATGGCAGCTCAATGTCACCGCCAGGCGCCAGTCCTTCGCGTCATGAAACCTTTGAGCCTACTGACGGCGTATCTCGAAAACCTTTCCGAGCCGCACATCTTGTTCGATGCCGAGTACCGCATCTTGGCGGCCAACGAGGCGTACCGACGCGCCTTCGGCTCGCAGCACAGTGTGGTGGGACGACGCTGCTACGAGGTGTCGCATCACTTCTCCGTGCCCTGCGATCAGGCGGGCGAAACCTGTCCCCTGGCGCGTGCGCGCCAGTCGGGCCAACGCGAGCACGTTTTGCACCTGCATCACACGCCGGTGGGTCAGGAGTATGTCAACATCGAGCTCACGCCATTGCCGGGTGAGGGCGGCGCACCGGCGTACTTCGTCGAAAAGATGGAGACCTTGCCCGGCGCACACGGGCGGCCCGATCGTCAGGGCTTGATTGGGCGTTCGCCCACGTTCCAGCGCATGTTGGCGCTGGTGGCACGCGTGGCTCCCTCGCGCGCCAGTGTGCTGCTGCTGGGCGAGTCGGGGACGGGCAAGGAGATGGTGGCGCGCGCCATCCATGAAGCCAGTCCCCGCGCGGGCAAGGCGTTGGTGCCCGTGGAATGCTCGAGTCTCCCCGAGAGCCTGTTTGAGTCAGAGCTGTTTGGGCATGAGCGCGGCGCGTTCACCGGTGCCAGCGGTGCGCGTGCCGGTTTGGTCGAGGCCGCCAGCGGAGGCACCCTGTTTCTGGATGAGGTGGGTGACATTCCGCTGTCCATGCAGGTCAAGCTGCTGCGTCTGCTGGAGGCGGGCACGTACCGGCGGGTGGGCAGCAACGAGATTCGCCACGCCGATATTCGCGTGGTGGCGGCCACGCACCGCGATTTGGTCTCGATGGTGCGACAAGGGCGGTTTCGCGAGGACTTGTATTACCGGCTCGCGACCTTCCCGGTCCACTTGCCGCCCCTGCGCGAACGCCGCGCGGACCTGCCGCTGCTGGCCGAAGCCTTGCTGCAGCGCATCGATCCCCAGCGCCCGCGCACGCTGGCTCCGGCGGCGTTGCAGGCGCTGATGGCCTACGACTATCCCGGCAATGTGCGCGAGCTGCGCAACGTGCTAGAGCGGGCCGTCTTGCTGAGCGACCAGCCGGTGCTGGATGCCGACACCGTGCGCGAAGCGATCGACGCCGGCCGCATCGGTCTGCGGCGCGAGCCAGTGCTCGCCCCTCCAACGGCGGCCGATGTCGTGGCCCCTGGTGACACGCCCGTGGCGACCGCTTGGCGCACGCGCGAGGCCCAGGCGCTGCGCGAAGCCGTGCAGCGCCACCGCGGCACGCGCGCGGAGCTGGCGCGCCAGCTGGGGATGAGCGAGCGCACGCTCTACCGCAAACTCAAGGCACTGGGTTTGGCGTCGACCGGCGGCAGCGACCGGCCGTGATCGACCATGAGCTCGGATAGACCTCAGGGCGGGGCCCGATGGTACAACGCCCGCGATTGCGCTATAAACCCCCATCCGTATCAAAACGCAGGGTGTTGCGATCAACCGTTGGTTGGCGTTTGGTGAGGTGGTCGATGGCTATCCCGTGCCCGTGGTCAACGAGCGCCAGGTGCGCGCTGCGGCCGGGCTGCTGTTCTTCCCGGCCGTGGTGTCGTTCATGCACTCGTTTCTGCTGGGCAACTTTCAGTACACCCGGTGGTTCATCGTGGTGTTTTTGGTGGACATGACGCTGCGCGTGCTCAGCCCGCGTTGGTCGCCCAGCATGATCGTGGGCGGCTGGATCGTGCGCCACCAGACGCCAGAGTGGGTGGGCGCGGCGCAAAAACGGTTTGCGTGGGGTTTGGGGCTGCTATTGGGCCTGGCCATGCTGTACCTCATGGTGCTCAACCGCTACATGGGGCCGGCCAATATGCTCATCTGCGGTGCTTGTCTGTTGCTGATGTTTTTCGAAACCGCCTTTGGCATTTGCCTGGGCTGTCGGCTCTACAACGTATTCCACCGCGAAAAGGCTCAGCTATGCCCGGGCGGCGTGTGCGAAGTGCCCGCCTCGGCGCGGGGGTGGGGCTTGTCGCTGCCCCAGGCGCTGGTGCTGGTGGCCTTCGCGGGCCTGACGGTCGCCGCCAAAAACTGGGTCGACCGCACCGGCCCGCTGCAAGGTTTCGACGAGATGGCCACGCTGGAGATGGGCTTGCAGCCCACGCCCGGCGCGTCCTCGGCCGCGGAGCGCCAGCGCTGCGAAGTGCCAGCCTTTGCCAAGGCCATCGGTCACGAGGAGATGTGGAAGCGGCACAACGGCTGCAGCTAAGCCGCATCCCCGCGCGTGTCTCCTCAACGCTGCCGAGGCAGGTCGGCGTAGTAGCGCGCTAGCGCGTCGATTTCGGTGGCGGTCAGGCGCTGTGCGAACACCCGCATGCCTTTGGCCGCGTCGTTGGTGCGCTGCCCGCCGTGGTAGTCGAGCATGGTGCGCACGAAGTACAGCGGGTTTTGACCGGCCAGCGCGGGGGCTTCCCACTTGCCGCCCTGGCCCTTGACTCCGTGACAGCTCGCGCACGGTGTGATCAGGCGCGCGGGGTCGCCTTTCGTGACCAAGCGAAGCGCCGCCTGTTCCGCTTCGGCACTGGCCGCGCCGGGGCGCGGCGTGACGGCATCGTGCGGGGCGGGCAGGCTGGCGTAGTACGCCGCCACGTCGGCGATTTGCTGCGGCGTCATGGCCACCGCCACGTCGTGCATCAGTTGCGCGCCACGGTTGTCCCGGCGCAGGCCGCGCTGGTAATCCAGCAGCATCTTGGCGGTGTAGGTGGCGCGTTGGCTGGCGGTGTGCGGCCAGTTGAACGTTGGCGCCTGGCCCTGCCCACCGTGACAGGAGGCGCAAAACAGCTCCTCGTGCACGCGGCGCCCACGCTGGGCGTCCCCGGATGGCAGTTCGGCCAGCGCGGCGCGCAGGCTGGCGGGCGTCCATGCGGGCGCAGGTGCCGGCGCCGGCGCACTGGCCAGGGCAGCGATGGGCAACCAAGCGGCCAGACCGGCGGCCAAACCGACCCACGAGCGGATGTATCGGGTGGTCATGGCAGACTCCATCAAGCAAAGCAGTCTTGGGTGAAAGTGCGCAGCCACGCCTGCTGGTAGCGCGCGCCGAGCTTGATCTGCATCGGTGACGCATCCAGCGGCAGATAGCGCGATGCGCCGTTGATGCGGGCGATCTTGCCGTCCACGATCTTGAACACATCGGCCACGAACAGGCCATAGTCTTTGCCGGCCAGGGCGTAGCAGGTGTTTTCCCACAGCGGCTCGGGGGCGGGGCGGCCGGCCAGCTCCTCGACGATGGCGCGGGCCACCACCTTGGCCTGCGTGTTGGCCGAAAAGCCGCTCTTGGGCATGGCGTCGGCGATGCTGGCGTCGCCGATGACGTGCACCTGCGGCAGCATGGTCGAGGCGAAGGTGCGCCGATCGACGGGGCAAAAGCCGCTGCCGTCGGTCAAGCCCAGCGTGGCGGCCAACTTGCCCGCGCGCATCGGGGGAATGACATTGATGACGTCGGCCTGGATGGTCTCGCCCTCGGTTTCGATGCGCATGCGCCGCCCGTCGATGCGCAGCGGGCGGCCCCCTTCCTTGCCACGCACCCAGGTCAGCATGCCGGGGCCGGGGTGTCGCTGGATTTCCACCTTGGTGGCCATGCGCTTGGCGTAATCGTCGGGCAGGTTGAAGCGGTAGAGCCGGTTCCAGCCCAACATCATCGTTTCGTCGGTGACGAAGGCGTCTTTCGGGTCGACGATGATGACCTTGGCCGTGGGGTTGTGCGTCATGAACCATTCGGTCATGAGCGCGGCGCGCTCGTACGGACCCGGCGGGCAGCGGTAGGGGTTGGGGGGTGCGGCCAGCACGAACACGCCACCCGGGCGCATGCCTTGCAGTTGGCGTGCCAGCAGCGCGGTCTGCTCGCCCGGGATCCAGCCCGAGGGCACCGCAGTACGCGCCACGGCTTCGGAGTAGCCCGGGTACGCGTCGTACAACAGTTCGATGCCGGGCGAGACGACCAGGCGGTCGTAGCCGATGCGCCGCCGCCCGGCGGTGGTGACCACGCGCGCCGCTGCGTCGAGCCCGGTGACGGTGTCGATGACGATCTCGATGCCGTAGCGCTCGCGCAGCGTGTCGTAGCGGACCTCCAGGTCGGCCATGGTGACGTGGCCGTTGAGCACCTCCGACGATCCGTAAGGGCGGATGTAGACGGGGTGGCGCTCGATGAGGGTGACGCGCAGCGCGGGGTTGAACAGCTTGAGATACTTGGCCGTGGTGGCACCTCCCACACCGCCACCGACCACCACGACATGGGCGCGCTCTTGGGCAAAGGCCAGACTCGGTGCCGAGCACGCGGCCAACAGGCCCAGCATGTGCCCCAGCCAGGCGCGCCGCTGGGGGCTGGACAGGGATTCGGGATGGTTCATGATGCGGCTCCTTTGTCGGCGCGCGCGGCCAAGGGGGCGGGTGGTTGCGCGGCGAACCATTGCGCCATCGCCTCGATATCGGCGTTGGTGAAGCCCCGCGCGACGTGGCCCATCAGGGTCGAAGGGCGCCGACCCTCGCGAAAATCGATCATGGTGCGCACGAATTGCTCCACCGGCATGCCCGCCAGTGGTTTGAAATACTCGTCCCCCAGCTGGCCGTGGGTGCCATGGCAGGCCGCACAGGTGTGGGCCATGACGTCGGCCGGCACCGGCTGGGGGTTGAGTGCGGGTGACGGCTCGGGAGGAGCGACTGGGGTGCTACCCGTATGGGTCGCCGCAGCGGGGGAAGCGCCCGCGGCGGTAGCCTGCGCGGACAGCCCTGCCGCGGAGGCCGCGGTGGCGGTCGCGCGAGCGATGAGCGAGACTCCGCCTGCGCCGGCGGTGACGACCACGATCCCGAGTGCGACCGCGATGGCTTCCAAGCGGCGGGCGCGTTGACTGGTATTGAGGGGCGTATTCATCTGTCTACCTCCGTCAGGATCAGCGCAGCCACACCCACAAGCCCACGCCGAAATAGGCCAGCGTCCACGCGACCAGCAGGCCGATGGTCCAGGTACCCAGACGCGTGACGGCGGCAGGGGGCGTGTACGGTTGGGGCCCGCGGTGCTGCCCGGCCTGCCAGGCCACGGTCAGGAAATAACCCAGCGCGGCCCCGCCCAATGCGGCGAAGGTGAAGAAGAACAGCTCTGTGCTGTACCAGTCCATTTGCACGCGGTAGTCAAGCGCGTCGTAGCCATGGGCACCGGTGAGCGTGAAGTAGCGCAGCGCTTCGCGCGCGCTGGCCAGCGCGATCAGGGCCAGGGTCGCCACCCCGAACGCGGTGTAACCCCTCCAGCCACCGTCGAGCTGCGTACGCAGCAGCGTTGGCAGCAGCAACGCCAGCACGGCCAGTGCGCCGACGCCCATCCACGGCGACGTGGCAAACCACGCCATCTCCGGGGGCAGCGTCGCCATCCACAGCGCTCCCAGCGCACCCGCAACGGCAGCACCGACCCGCATCATGCGCTGCCCCAGCTGAAGCAGGAACGCGAGGTAGCCCGTATCTGGCTCCTGCGCGCCTTGCAGGTAGCGACGATAGGCCAGCAGCCACGCCCCCGCCACCGGTGCGGACAGCGCGATGAAGAAGCCAAAGCGCGGCAGGTGCCACAGGTGCAGGCTACGTCCGCTCGGGTCCACCGTGCCACCAGGGGCGTACCATGCCATCCACGCCTGGGGAAACAGCGCCTGGTACGTCAGGCTGTGCACGATGAAGCCCACCCCCAGCAGCGCCAGCACCGACAGCACCATCCATCCCGTCGAGCGCCCCCCCATCTGCGCCAGATCGGGGTTCTTCCAATAGAAAGCGTACATCGCGATGTAGCCCACGATGAGCAAGCCGATGAAGCCCATCACCCACCAGGCCGACAGCACGTTGGAGGTGTACCAGAACGGGTCGTAGATGACCTGCACGAACAGCAGTGGCGCCACGCCCAGCACGATGGCCACCGACACAGCGATCTTGGCGGTAGTCAACATGGCGGCGGCCAGGCGGCGCCAAGAGGCATCGGTACTGATCGCCCCGCGCAGCGTCAGCGCACTGGCGCCCAACATCACTTGTACGGCCACCATGTGCAGCGCAAAGGTCAGCACCCCCAGCACCAGAAAGATCAGTGGGTGCGCGGGAACGCCCGCTTGGTCACGAAGGGCATATAGCATTTCGGGTGTCATGGCGTCACTCCGTGCGGATCGTGGGTTGGGCTGCGGCCTGCACAGCGCCCTGTCCGGGCATCGTGCTCAGAATCCAAGCGGCCAGGGCGCGCGCTTGGTCGTCGTTGAGCGGGATTTGCGGCATGTACAGCGTGTTGCCGCCCGCCAGCGCGGCTTGCAGATACTCGGCCACGTCGCGCTCGCTGTGGCCGGGCCCGAAGTAGCGCTGCAATGGGCGCATCCCGGTAGCGGTCAGCGAATGGCAGTTGGCGCAGGTCGTCAGTGCCAACAGGCGACCCGCTTCCACCCGGTTGCCGTCGTCGATGGTGCGCAGTTTCTCGGGCACGAAGATGTGCGTCTTGAGAAAACCGTGCGCCTCGATGGTGGGGATTTCCGAGCGCACGCCCACGCTGGGAACATCCGCGCCCACCACCTGGTTGGAGTACACATACTGGCCGGCCACCCAAGGTTTGCGCAACGATTCGCGCGCGACTTCTTCGGGCCACAAGCCCGCCACCAGGATGACCACCGTCATGGCCGCGGCGACCGACGACACCAGCGCGCGGGGCTGCATATACCTGACCAAGAAGTACACGAGCGCCGCGCCCACGGCCACCGCCATGGCCAGCGGAAAGTGTTCCGGCAGGCGGTTTTCCAGCACCACCCCGGCCGACTCGGGCAGCGTGGCCAGGTACCACTGCAGCATGGCTGCGCCGGCCAGCGTCGCCACGATGCCGAGCACCGAGAGTTTGCGGGCGATGTCACGCTTGAGCTGCGCATCCTCGAAGCGCGCCGTCACGATGCCGTCCACCACCGCGGTGATTGCGAACATGAAGGGAGCTCGCATGCCCAGCTGTGCGAACGTGTTGCCACCGTAAAAGGCGTTGAGCACACCGCCGGTTGTGGCCCATTCGGCCTTGCCCGGCCACATCATGGAGCTGAGGATGCCCACGATGATGAGCATCGTGGTGTAAGACGCCAGGCCGAACACCAACGCGATGCGGGTGTGGGTTTGGCAATCCACGCGACCCACGAGGTAGACCAGCATGTACACGCCCACCACCTCGATGACGAAGACCACCCACTCGGTGGCCCACATCCAGACGAATGTGTGGATCAGGGCCGAGATGCCACGCGGGCTCGCCACGGTGGTGGAGTACCAGATGCCAGGCCGGGTGATGGAGCCCAGCACGTAGCTAAAGACCAGCAGGAACAAGCCGTAGCGTCGGACAAACTCCAGATACTGCGGCTTGTCGTGCCGATAGGCGTAGTTGGCCAGTCAGGCGAAAAAGATCGCGGCGCCCACCGACGTGTGTGAGAACAACATGTGCGCGGTGGCGATGATGCCGACGATCCAACCGCTGCCCAGCCCTGGCTCGAACCACGTGGGATAAAGGCCGATCATGTCCATGGATGCTCCTTGACCGAAAGCTGGTGCTGTAGCTGACTACACCACCTTGCATGACACGAACGCAAAAGGCGTGCCGGTCTGTGCCAACGGTTAAAAATTCTTGTAAATCAGTCGCTTGTGATCATTCCGGCGCCACCCTCGACCAACGGCACGCGATTTGTCATGACAGCGCTGACAGAGGGCTGTCAGACCCGCTGGTCGAGCGGGCGTGGTCTGGCTGCAGCCGCTCTAGGGGCAATCGCACCGCGCGACAATCCAGGGCATGCCGTCTGCCGCAATGCCCGCTGTCCCGCGTGACTTCCCGCCCACGGTCGAGGCGGCCCGCGCGCGGCTTGCCGCGGTGCGCCCCGCTGACTATGCGCGCAGCCGCAACCATTTGAACGGCGCGGTCACCCGGCTGTCGCCATACCTGACGCACGGACTGCTGGCGCTGGCCGAGGTGGTCGACACGCTGCGCACCGCGCATCGCCTGCCGCTGACCCACAAGCTGATGCATGAGCTGGGCTGGCGCGCCTTCTTCCGCCATGCCTGGCGGCACGACGGCGAGCGCATTCTGGAATCGCTGCACCCCGGCCCCTTGCCCGATGCCGCGTATGGCACCGCCGTGCCCGAAGACGTGCGGGCCGGTGCCACCGGCGTGCCGGTCATCGACCAGGCGGCGCGCACGCTCTACGCGACCGGCTATCTGCACAACCACACGCGGATGTGGCTGGCGTCCTACCTCGTGCACATTCGCAAAGTGCACTGGCGCGCGGGTGCCGACTGGATGGTCGCGCACCTGCTCGACGGCGATTTGGGCAGCAACCATCTCTCCTGGCAATGGGTGGCAGGCACGGCGAGCGCCAAGCCCTATCTGTTCAACGCCGACAATGTGGCCAAATACGCGACGCCAGACTGGCACAGCGTCGGTACCGCCATCGACCAGTCCTACGCCGTGCTCGACACCTTGGCCCGCAGCGGCACGGCGCTGCCGCCTGAGCCCGGCGCGCACCCGAGAGTGTCGGAGCCGCCTCGTTTCCCGTACCCGCTCGAAGGCGGCTACGGTGCGCCCGACCCGGCTACGATCGCGGGGCAGAACGTCTGGCTGGTCCACCCGTGGTCGCTGGCCGACCCACCGGCGGGTTGCCTGCCCGTGGCCGTGCTCGACGCCGACTGGCATGCGCGCTGGCCGTGGTCGCAACGGCGCTGGGCCTTCGTCTCGACCCGTTTGCACCGTATCGCGGCGCTGCGCTGGTTCGCGCCGGCGGCCGAGCTGGTCGAGGCCTTGCAGGCCGCCCGCAGCGTGCGCGGCTGGCATGACGCGCACCTGAGCGCGCCGGCCTGGGCGGCCCTCAAGTTGCCACCACCGCCGGTCCCCTGGCCCGAGCCCGCCGTGCGCTGCCGATCGTTTTCGGCGTACTGGGCCCAGGTTCGTCGCCATTCGGCGAGCCGCCCCACCACTGGAGAGC
>DYIC01000034.1:0-5429 GCA_020723845.1 Hydrogenophaga sp. | reverse complement strand
GCGTGGATCGAGTCGCGCCGCGCAGCGCAGGCGCCGGGTGCCGCCGTGCTGGTGAGTTCGGTGGTCGCTGGCGTTGGTGTCGCCAACCACGAGGTGATTGCCGCGGCCAAGGCCGGGGTCGAAGGGCTGGTGCGCAGCGCCGCGGCCACCTATGCGGGGCTGGGGCTACGGGTCAACGCGGTGGCGCCGGGCATGACCGACACGCCGATGACGGCGGGCATGCTCAAAGTCCCGGCGATGCGTGAAGGCGCGGGCAAGCAATATCCGCTCGGCGGCGTGCAAACACCCGATCAGGTCGCGCAAGCCATGGCCTGGCTGCTGTCAGACGCTGCCAGCCGTATCACCGGCCATGTGCTGCCGGTCGATGGGGGCTTCAGCCATGTCCGGCCGCTGGTCAAGTGAAGCGCAGCCAGACAGGGGCATCATGCCAACGCCCCCGTTGGATATTCCTAGAAAGGAATATCGTCGTCCATATCCTCGAACCCGCTGGCTGCGGGCGCCGGGGTGGTGGGGGCAGCGGGCCGACCTGCGCTGGAGGCTGGTGCCGCCGCCGCGCGTGCCGGTGCGGCCGCCCGGGGCGCGATGCCGCCCTCGTCGGCGGGGGCGCCCAGCCCTTCGCGGTTGCCCAGCAGTTGCAGCTCGGTGGCGATGATGTCGACCGTGTTGCGCTCGATGCCGTCTTGTCCCGTGTATTTGCCGTACTTGAGCCGTCCCTCCACGTACACCGGACGGCCCTTTTTCAGGTATTCACCGGCGATCTCGGCCAAGCGGTCATAAAACGTGACGCGGTGCCATTGGGTGTCTTCGACCATCTCGCCGGTGTTGCGGTCCTTGCGGCGGCTGGAGGTGGCGATACTGACGCTGGCCACGGGTTGGCCGGAGGGGAGGTAGCGAATCTCGGGGTCGCGGCCGCAGTTGCCGACCAGGATGACTTTATTGACCGATGCCATGGGGTGTCCTTGCGTAGGGGTGACCGTCGATGTCGTCGATTGTGCCCGATTCGCTGGTGCCGACCATCCCCCGATGCGGGGAGGCACAGCTTTCCTGCCTTCAAGACGACTGGACCGCCACCGGCTTGGGCGCCGGCGCGCGTAGCCCCCAGCTGATGGCCAGCCACAGCGCGCAGCAACCCGCGCCAGCAAGCATCACACCGCTGGGGCCCCATTGTGATTGCAGCCAGCCGCCCACGGCGCCACCGGCAAACAGCCCCATCGACTGCAGCGTGTTGTACACGCCGAGTGCCGCGCCGCGCGCATGGGCGGGCGCAAGCCGCGACGTCAGGCTGGGTTGGCTGGCTTCCAGCGTGTTGAAGCCCAGAAAAAACACCACGAGGCATGCGCCCAGCGTGAGCACACTCGCGACCTCCGCGTGTGCCACCCATGTCAGCCCCAGCTGCGCCACCAGCAGCAGCGCGATGGCACCGCGTAACACGGCGGTGAGGTACCCCCGGCGCTCCAGACGAAACAGCAAGCCGCCCATGACCAGGAACGACACGAGCAGCGCCGGCAAATAGACCTGCCAGTGGTGGGCCTGGGGCAAACCAGCGCCCAGCAATAAACCGGGGACGGCGATCCACATCGCCATTTGCACCGTGTGCAGCACCAGCACGCCCACGTCGAGCCGCAGCAGATTGGGGTCACGCAGCACGTCGCGCAACCCGGCGCGATCGGGGCCGACGGGGCGTGCCGGCTCTGCCGGCACCACCCAGGCCACGACCGCCATGCCCACCAGCGCGAGCACACCCGTCACCCAGAACAAGCCCGACAGCCCGATGGCCGCCGCCAGCGGCGGCGCGACGACCAGCGACAGCGCAAACACCGCGGCGATGCTCACGCCCACCAGCGCCATCGCCTTGGTGCGCACGGTGTCGCGCGTCAAATCGGCCAGCAGCCCGGTCACGGCAGCCGAGATGGCGCCCGCGCCCTGCAGTGCGCGCGCCAGGATCAGCGTCTCGATTCTGGTGGCCAACGCCGCCCACGCACTGCCCAGGGCGAACAACGCCAATCCCATGAGGATGACTCGCTTGCGTCCGTAACGGTCCGACGCCATGCCCAGCGGGATTTGCAACAACGCCTGAGCCAAACCGTACACACCCATGGCCAGCCCGACGCGCGCCGGATCGTCGCCCCCGGGCAGCCGGGCCGCTTCCAGCGCGAAGACCGGCAGCACCAAAAACAGCCCGAGCATGCGCAGCGCAAAAACGCCCGCCAGCGCCAGGCTGGCGCGGCGCTCATCAGGCAGCATGCGGTTGGCGTCGGGTAGGGCGCGATCAGGGGCCACGGCAACGGAGTGGTGCGATCCAAGGACGAAGCCGCCATTGTGCCGCACGCGCGGGCGGCCCACTGCCCGCGGGGTCAGTCACCCAGCGACGTGCGCTGGCGCTCGGCGGTCGATTTCATGGCGCTACGGTACGCGCCACAGCCGATGATGAGGCCATTGGGCAGCGGCGCGACGAAAGACGATTTCGCCCGCACTTGTCCGGTGACCGGGTTGATGATGTTGTATTCGACCCAGCCGCCCCCTTGCTCGACGCGGTGCAAGACGTCGGCCATGAAGGCGTCGGCATCGATGCCCGGTGCGTCGTGCACGCGCGTGCCCACCTTGGCCGGATCCAGCCCCATGACGCGGTAGGTGCCCTCGCGGTCGAGCACGAAGAGATACAGATCCCGATCGACGAAGGGGCCTTCGCGGTTTTGCATGTCTCGTGCCGCTTGATCGTAGCCGACTGCCTGGATGTGGGCCAGGGCTTTTTGCACCAACTCGTATGCCTCGTCAGCGGTGCCCTGGCGCAGCTTGATGTGGTGCACGGCTTCGTCCAGATCGCGCGTGCGCTCCATGAGTCGGTTGGCACGGTGCGTCGTGCGCTCGACCATGGCCGAGTTCTCGTAGGTCACCTTGTCCAGGTCACCCACCGCCGCCACCACTTCGGCCAGGGCGGTGCTTTGCTGCCGGCTGGCATCGGCCATGGTACCGATGCGCGCTGCGATGTCGCGAATGCCTTGCACCAGCTTGCCCATCGCGTCGCTGACGGTGCGAATCTCGGTCACCGTGCCCTGCACCCGCTCGGACGACTCGGCGATAAGCTGGCGCACTTCGTTGGCAGCCTCTTGGCTGCGCTGCGCCAGGCGACGGACTTCGCTGGCCACGACGGCAAAGCCGCGTCCCGCCTCTCCGGCGCGCGCGGCTTCCACCGCTGCGTTGAGCGCCAGGATGTTGGTCTGGAAGGCGATACCGTCGATGGTGCCGATGATTTCGGTCATGCGCTGCGAGGTGGCCTGCAACGAACCCAGTCCGCCGACGGTGTGCTGCATCAGCTCGCCGGCGCGCTCGGTTTCGGCGTTGAGTTCCGCGGTCAACCGCCGCACTTCCTGCGCCGATTCGGCATTGCTGCTCACCGTTTCGGCCACCTGGCGCACGTTGGCCGTAGCTTGCTCTAGGCTCGCGGCCTGGCTCTGCGTGCGGTCGGCCAGTTGTTGGCTGTCTTGTACGAGTTGCAGCCCCACGTGTCCCAGCACCGCCGCGGCGCTGCGCACGTCGGCCACCAATTCCGACAAATGCGCCAGCATGTTGCGCAGACGCTGGCTCATGTCGGCCATCTCGTCGCTGCCCGGCAGCACCGCGTCGCCCGTGAGGTCGCCTTCGGTCGCCCGGTCGATGGCCTGATTCAGGTGCTGAAGCCCCCCGACGGTGGCGCGGTAAAACGCCACTATGCCGTAGCCCAGCACCAACAGCACGACCGCGCATCCGGCCACCACCCATGTCAGCCGCCGTTGCAGCGCTCGTGCCCGATCGGTCAGCCGTGCCTCGGCCTGCGTCAGCAAGGTGTCTTCCAGCGCGATCTGCGCTGCGATTGCCCGCTCGGACAATCGAAAAAACGCGGGTGCATCGATGGTCATGGCCGCGGTGCGCAGGTGGGCGTCCACCGCGCGCAGCCACTCGTCGGTCTCGCTGCGAAACGCGGCCCATTCCGTGGGCGCCGCCATCCCGCGCCGCTGCAGGCTGTCCAGGCGCTCTTGCATGGCGGGCAGCAGGGCCTGCACGCGGGCGGCCTCGCCCGCCAGCCGCACGATGTCGGAGATGATGACCGAATCGGTCATCGCATTCGGGTCGGCCAACTGCACGCTGGCGCGCCCGCGCAGGAAACTCACCGTCTCGCGCGCCACGGGCAGCAGGTCGGTGGCCAGCGCGACTTGGTGCACGACCAGCGGGTCGGTATCCAGGCTCAGGCCCGAGCCTTCGGCGACGGCGTTGGACAGCCGCTGCAGGCGCTCCAGTGCCGCCGTGGCCTGCGCGTGGCGAGCCGACGGCGCCAGCTTGCCGTCTTGCATGAGCTGTTGCACGCTCTCGAACACGGGTGCCCATGCACCGCCAAGGCCGGCACTGTCTTGCCGCATCGGCGCGTCGAGTGCCTGCAGCGCCTCGACCACCGCGCGTTGCGCCGCCTCGTGCCGAGCGGCGACGTCGGGCACGCCGGCGATCGGCTGTGCGGTGTCACGCCACTCCTGCAGTTGTCGGGACAGACGTTGCAGGGCGTGCACCCGGTCCGCCCCTTGCGCCGCCTGCGCGGCCCGCTGGGCCTGTTGCCAGGCGTCTGCCGACAGCAGCCAGGCGACGACCAGCAGGGGAATCGCCACCATACCCGCCATCCCGAGCATCTTCAGGGTCATCGGCAGCCGTTGCAACAACGCGACGGCTGGTTGAAAGGGGTCGATGCGCATGGGTTGAGTATCGGCCAAAAAAGCACGCCGGCGAGTCGTCGAAAACCCCAACGCGGTCGCGTGGGTTGAGGGTCCAGGCGAGGCGCAGGCCGCGGGCGGATCAGGCCGAAAGCGCCGCACGCATGCGCTCGATCACCGCGCGGTAGTCGGGCTGACCAAAAATCGCGCTGCCCGCCACGAAGGTGTCGGCTCCGGCGTCGGCCACGCGGCGGATGTTGTCGGCCTTGATGCCGCCGTCCACCTCCAGCCGGATGTCCTTGCCGCAGGCGTCGATGCGCCGGCGCGCCTGTTCGACCTTGCGCAGCGCACTGTCGATGAAGCTCTGTCCGCCAAAACCCGGGTTGACGCTCATGATGAGGATGAGGTCGATGTCGTCGATCACCCAGTCGAGCACATCCAGTGGCGCGGCGGGGTTGAAGACCAGACCCACCTGACAGCCGCGCGCGCGGATGGCCTGGATGCTGCGGTGCACGTGGGTGCTGGCGTCGGGGTGAAAGCTGATGAGGTCGGCCCCTGCATCGGCAAACATCTGCGCCAGCGCATCCACCGGCTGCACCATCAGGTGCACGTCCAGCGGGATACGGCGGCCGTCGGGCGCCACGCAGTGCGGCTTGAGCGCTTGTGCCACCGCGGGCCCGATCGTCAGGTTGGGCACGTAGTGGTTGTCCATGACGTCGAAGTGGATCCAGTCGGCGCCCGCGGCGATGACGG
>DYIC01000033.1 GCA_020723845.1 Hydrogenophaga sp. | reverse complement strand
AGTTTTTGGTCACGACCCGCATCACCCAGGTGCCCGTAGAGGGGGCCACGCACCACTTCAAGACCGAGGGCAAGGTGCTGGTCAAACCGGGCTGGATGGCGGTTTACGGCAAAGAGGCGGCCGAAGACGTCGAGGGTGCGCGCGCCGGTGACAAGGGCCAGCCGCTGGTGCCGGTGCAGCCAGGTGAGACCGTGCGCACCGAAGACGCGCGCATCGACGCCCGCCAGACCCGACCACCGGCACGCTACACCGAAGCCACGCTGCTGGCCGCCATGGAGGGTGCGGGCAAGATGGTGGACGACGAGGAGCTGCGCGCCGCCATGGCCGACAAGGGGCTGGGTACGCCCGCGACGCGTGCGGCCATCATCGAGGGGCTGCTGGCCGAGAAATACCTGCTGCGCGAAGGGCGCGAGCTGGTGCCGACGCCGAAAGCGTTCCAGCTCATGACTCTGCTGCGCGGGCTGGGTGTGGAGGAGCTCTCGCGCCCCGAGCTGACGGGGGAATGGGAGCACAAACTCTCGCTCATGGAGCGCGGTCAGCTCAGCCGCGAGGCCTTCATGCGCGAGATCGCCGCCATGACCGAGCGCATCGTGCGCAAGGCCAAAGAATACGACCGCGACTCCGTGCCCGGCGACTACGCCACGCTGCGCTCGCCGTGTCCGCAGTGCGGCGGCGTGGTGAAGGAAAACTACCGCCGCTATGCCTGCACGGGTGCCGACGGCCAGGGGCCGGGCTGCGGGTTTTCGCTACCCAAAGCGCCGGGCGGGCGCGTCTTGGCGCCCGAGGAAGTCGAGACCCTGCTGCGCGAGCACCGCATCGGGCCACTGGAGGGCTTTCGCTCCAAAGCGGGCTGGCCCTTCAGCGCCGAGCTGACCGTGGTGCCCGACGCCAGCGGCCAGTGGAAGCTGGAGTTCGACTTCGGTGACGAGGACAACGGCGACGACGGCGAACTGGTCGATCTGGCGGGCCGCGAGGCGCTGGGGCCCTGTCCCAAGTGTGGCAGTCCCGTGGTGGAACATGGCAGCCAGTACGTCTGCAGCCGCGCGGTGCCGACGCCCGAGCAGCCAACCCCCAGCTGCGACTTCAAGAGCGCCACCACCATCTTGCAGCAGCCCATCGCGCGCGAGCAAATGGCCAAGCTGCTGGCCACCGGCCGCACCGACTGGCTGGAAGGGTTCGTCTCGAACCGCACGCGCCGCCCGTTCAAGGCGGCGCTGGTGTGGGACGCCGAGGCGGGGAAGGTGAACTTCGCCTTCGAGCCACGCGAGGGCGGCCGTGCATCGGCTCGCCGTGCCGGTACGCGCACCGGCGCTCGCGCCACGGCCACCCGCCGCACTGCCCCCAAACGCTGATCCACCCCACGGTAGGAGACCTGCCCATGAGCCTGAAACTGTATTACGCCCCCGGTGCCTGCTCGTTCGTGCCGCACGCCGCGCTGGAGCTGGCCGGTGCCGCCTACGAACCCGTGCTCGTCAAGCTGCACAAGGGCGAGCACCAGACGCCCGAATTCCTCGCCCTCAACCCGCGCGGTCAGGTGCCGGTGCTGGTCGATGGCGAGGCGGTGGTGACGCAAATCATCGCGATCGCGCTGTATCTGGAAGCACGCTTTCCACAGGCGGGCCTGTTGCCGCTGCAGGGGCTGGCGCGCACGCGCGCGATCGAGACGCTGGCGTGGATGAACAACACCGTGCATCCGACCTTCACGCACGTGTTCATGCCGCACAAGTTTGCCGACGACGCGGCCGCGCAGGCCGCCGTCAAGGCGCGCGCGCTGGGGGCGTATCAGGCGCTGCTGCAGGAGCTCGAGGCGCTGGTGGCTGCGCGTAGCGAGCCGTGGCTGGGCGGCGCCCAGCCTGGTGTGCTCGACGCCTATGCGTTGACCCTGCTGCGCTGGGGCGGGTTTGCGGGCATCGACCCCACCACGCTGCCGCAGACCTGGGCGCTGTCGCAGGCGTTGGCGGCCTTGCCGGCGGTGGCGCGCGTCATCGAGCGCGAGCGGTTACAGCTCAACGTTTACCGGCCCACGGCTGCCTGAAACCGCACCGATACCCGCAGGCCGCGCGTTTGCGGGCGGCTCGGGTCGGCGTCGTCCATCTCGAGGGTGGCGCCGTGTTGGCGCACGATCTCGTGCACGATGGCCAACCCCAGGCCCGATCCGTCCACGTTGGTGCCCAGCGTCCGGTAAAACGGTGCCAATACCCGCTCGCGCTCCGCCGGTGGGATGCCGGGGCCGCTGTCTTCTACCTGTAGAATCTGCACCCCGCTGAAGGGGTCGGTCAGTACGCGCACGGTCACCACGCCGGCGCGCGGTGTGTAGCGCAGGGCGTTGTCGGCCAGGTTGCGCACCAGCTCGGCCAGCAGCGTCGGGTTGCCCCACAGGCGCACCGGGGGCAGGCTGGCGGTGGGCTCGGCGGGCAACGTCTCGAAGCCCAGGTCGATCGCCTTGTCCATCGCCAGCGGCACGAGTTCTTCCACCACCTCGCGCGCGACCGCCGCCAGATCGACCGGCTCGCGCGGCAACGCGCGCCCCGCGGCTTCGGCCCGCGCCAATGCCAGCAACTGGTTGACCGTGTGCGTGGCGCGCACGCTGGAGGTGGCGATCTGCCGCAGCGAGCGCTCGACATCATCGCCCACCCCGGCGGGCAGGAGCTTTTGCGCCATCTCGGCCTGCATGCGCAGGCCCGCCAGCGGCGTTTTGAGCTGGTGCGCGGCGTCGGCCAGAAAGCGTTTCTGGTTCGATAACGTGACCTTGAGGCGCTGCAGCAAGTCGTTGATCGACGACACCAGCGGCGCCACCTCCTGCGGTACGTGCTCGTCGTCGATCGGACTCAGGTCGTCCGGGCGGCGCGCACGGATGCGGCGCTCCAGCTCGCTCAAGGGCCGGATGCCGTGTACCAGTGCCAACCACACCAGCAGCACCGCCAGTGGCAGGATGATGAACTGCGGCACCATCACGCCTTTGATGATTTCGGTCGCCAGCTTGGAGCGCTTGCCGCGCGTCTCGGCCACCTGCATCAGCACGATATGGTCGCGCGCCGGACCGCGCGCGAGCCAGGTGTAGGCCACGCGCACGTCCTCGTCGCGGATCACGTCGTCGCGCAGCCGAATGTCGCCTGGCCGAGGGGTGTCCGTCTCGGGGGGCGGCGGAAAAGCCGGGTCGCCACTGACCAGACGCCCGTCGCGATCGAGCACTTGATAGAAGACCAGATCGGTGTCGTCGGCGCGCAGCAGGTCGCGCGCCTGCGGGGTGAGGGCGAACTCGGCGCGACCGCCCTCGACCGTGACGAACTGCGTGAGCGCCTGCAGGTTGAACTCCAGCGCCCGGTCGTAAGGCCGGTTGGCGATGCCCTGCGCCACGAACCACGTCAGCCCCAGCGACAGCGGCCACAGCAGCAGCAGCGGCGTGAGCATCCAATCGAGGATCTCGCCGAACAGGCTATGTTGCTCGCGCTGGAACAAGCCGCGCCACGGCCGAGTGGGGCTAGCCGGACGCGCTGGTGCCGCGGCCGCCTGCGCCACAGGCGGCGTATCGAGGTCGGGCCGGGCCTCACTGGGGGATCTTTTCAAGGCAGTACCCCAGCCCGCGCACGGTGGCGATGCGGATCGGGCCGCGTTCGATTTTTTTGCGCAGGCGGTGGATGTAGACCTCGATGGCGTTGTTGCTGACCTCGTCGCCCCACTCGCACAGGCGTTCGACGAGTTGCTCTTTGCTCACCAGCCGCCCGGCGCGCTGCAGCAGCACCTCCAGCAGGCTCAGCTCACGCGCCGACAGTTCGATCATCTTGCCATCGATGCTGGCCACCCGCCCCGCCTGGTCGAAGGTCAGCGGGCCGTGCTGGATGATGCTCGAGGCGCCGCCGTTGCCGCGCCGCACCAGCGCGCGCACGCGCGCCTCCAGCTCCGCCAGCGCAAACGGCTTGGCCATGTAGTCGTCGGCACCCAAGTCTAGGCCCCTCACGCGGTCCTCCACGCTGTCGGCTGCCGTCAGGATCAGCACGGGCAGGCGCGAGCCGCGCGCGCGCAGCCGCTTGAGCACGTCCAGGCCACCCATTCCGGGCAGCCCCAGGTCCAGAATCAACAGATCGAAGCCGTCGTGCATCAAGAGCGCGGCGTCGGCCTCGTCGCCGCTGGCGACGTGATCCACCGCGGCGCCGGCCGCGCGCAGCGTGCGCAGCAGGCCGTCGGCCAACACCTGGTCGTCTTCGGCGATGAGGATGCGCATGGCGGGTCTCCCTGGGGTGCAACGGAGGTGGGGGGTCAGGGCGAGCGCTCTCGCGGCAAACGATTGTAGGCTGCCTCGGGCGCACGTCCATCCCCTTCGGCATACGCCTCCAGCCCCAGGGCCACGACGGCGGCCACCGGGTCGCCGACGGCGGCGCGAAATTCGGCTTCGGCTTGCTCGACCGCGCGCCGAAACGCGTGCAGCCAATCCAGCCCCGTCGGGGTAAAGACGATGCGGCGCGCGCGTCCGTCCAGTGGGTCGGGCTCGCGGCGCACCAGGCCCCAGGCCTCGCATTGGTCGACCAAGTCGCCCATGGCCTGCTTGGTCATGCCGGCGCTGTCGGCCAATTGGGTCAGCCGGGCGCCGCCCAGCGGCAGGTGGCGCGTGATGTGGATGATGGCCGCGCCGATCTGGGCACGCGCCGCCAGGTTCGACAGCGCCAGCGGCGCTTGCGGCGAGTGCGCCATCAGCCACAGCACACGCTCGTCGAAGCGGCGCAGCGCGTGGCCGAGCAGGCGGCCCAAGTGGGTGACGCGCCAGCGCTCGTCGGGGCCGAAAGAAGGCTTCGAGGACACGTCGCAAATAGTAACGTAAACTGACCAAAAAATCGAGAAAAACTTGGGATTGCCCCGCTACACTGGCGTCCATGCACCGACCGCACACGCTGTCAGACGATCTGACGGTAGGGAGGGCGGTGCGGTTTCCACCCCTGTCACACCCTCTCGAGGAGTTCCCATGAACGCTGCCACCCGTACCCCCGATCCCGACAAGGCCAAGGCCCTGCAAGCCGCGCTGGCCCAAATCGAAAAACAGTTCGGCAAGGGCACCATCATGCGCCTGGCCGAGGGCGAGAAGGTCGAAGACATCCAGGTGGTGTCCACCGGCTCGCTGGGGCTCGATTTGGCGCTGGGCGTGGGCGGCCTGCCGCGCGGGCGCGTCATCGAGATCTACGGTCCCGAGTCGTCAGGCAAGACGACGCTGACGCTGCAAGTCATCGCCCAGATGCAAAAGCAAGGTGGCATCTGCGCCTTCGTCGATGCCGAGCACGCGCTGGACGTGCAGTACGCACAAAAGCTCGGCGTCGATCTGTCCAACCTGCTGATCAGCCAGCCCGACACGGGCGAGCAGGCGCTGGAGATCGTCGACAGCCTGGTGCGCTCCGGCGCGGTCGATCTGATCGTGGTGGACTCGGTGGCGGCGCTCACGCCCAAGGCCGAAATCGAGGGCGACATGGGCGACAGCCTGCCGGGCCTGCAGGCGCGCCTGATGAGCCAGGCGCTGCGCAAGCTGACGGCCACCATCAAGAAGACCAACTGCATGGTCATCTTCATCAACCAGATCCGCATGAAGATCGGCGTCATGTTTGGCAGCCCCGAGACGACGACGGGCGGCAACGCGCTCAAGTTCTACGCCTCGGTGCGCATCGATATCCGCCGCACCGGCTCCATCAAAAAGGGCGAAGAGGTCATTGGCAGCGAGACCAAGGTCAAAGTGGTCAAAAACAAAGTGGCGCCGCCGTTCAAGACCGCCGATTTCGACATCCTCTACGGCGAGGGCATCAGCCGCGAGGGCGAGATCGTCGATCTGGGCGTGCAGCACAAGGTGATCGAAAAATCCGGCGCCTGGTATGCCTACAACGGCGAAAAAATCGGCCAGGGTCGCGAGAACGCGCGCGAGTTTTTGAAGGAAAACCCAGACCTGGCGCGCGAAATCGAAAACAAAATCCGCGCTGCGGTGGGCGTGGCCGCACTGCCCAGCGTGGATGTGGACGAGGCCATCGATCCCGATGTGGCGTTCGACGAAGCGTGACGTGGGCGGCGATGAGGGGTCTGCGCCCGCCGCTGGCCCGAGCCTGAAAGCGCGTGCCTTGCGCCTGCTGGCTCGGCGCGACTATACCCGCGCCGAGCTGGCGCAGCGGCTGGCCCCTCATGCACCGGGGTCGGCCGCGCTGGACGCGCTGCTCGACGAATGCGAGGCGCGCGGCTGGCTGGACGAGCAGCGCGCCGCCGAGTCACACCTGCGGCGCCGCGCCGGGCAATGGGGCGCTGCGCGGGTACAGGCCGAGCTGCGCGCCCGCGGCGTGAGTGACGACACACTGCAGGCCGCCAGCGACGCCCTGCGCGCCACCGAGGCGGAGCGCGCGCTCGCCGTCTGGCAGCGCCGGTTCGGCGCGCCGCCCGCGGATGCTGCTGAGCGCGCGCGCCAGATGCGCTTTTTGGCGGCGCGCGGCTTTGCGAGCGACGTGGTGCGGCGCGTCGTGCCGGGGGTGGTGGGCCAGGCCACGGCTGGCGACGAAGGGCACTGAAGCGACCGCCCCCGGCTGTCGACCGTCATCGGAATCGGCTATCCTTTCATCCACAGGGTTCGTCGCCGCGCGCCGTCACCCGTTTCGGTTTATGGCGCGGCCGACGGAGACGATCCCCGGATCACTCAGGTCACTGCCATGCGCGTCAATCTGCCCGTCACCCAAAATCGCTTCGACTTTCCGCCTGACCAGACGCTGATTTCGGTCACGGACGTCAAAGGCCGCATCACTTACGCCAACAACAATTTCGTCGCCGTCAGCGGTTTCACGCGCGACGAGCTGCTGGGCCAGCCGCACAACATCGTGCGCCACCCGGACATGCCGATGGAGGCATACCGGGACATGTGGCAGACCATCCTGAACGAGGGACGCCCGTGGACCGCCATCGTCAAAAATCGGCGCAAGAATGGCGACCACTACTGGGTGCGTGCCAACGCCACGCCGGTGCGCGAGGGCGAGCAGATCGTGGGCTTTCTGTCCGTGCGCACCAAGCCCACGGAGGCCGAGATCGAGGCTGCGCAGGCGCTCTACGCCCGCATGCGTGCAGAGGAAGAGGCGGGGCGGCCGTTGACCTACCGGCTGCAAAACGGCGAAGTCGTGCGCAATGCCTGGTGGGCGAAAGCGTGGCGCACCTTGCGCCCGGGGCTGGCAGGGCGGGTCGTGTGGGGCAGCGCCGTCTGCGCCACGATGCCCTTGGCCTTGCTTGTCTGGCTGGCGGCGGGTGGCATGCCCGTCGCGCAGGCTGCGGGTTGGGCAGGCGCGCTGGCGGTCGCTTTGATCGGTGCCGTGGCCGCGCTCGTGCGCATCGAGTTCGTGCAGCCCCTGCGCCGCATCGCGCGCCAGGCCGAGCACCTGGCCGCCGGTGACTTGGTCGAGCCGGTGGTCGTCGATACGCGCGACGAGATGCGTCGCATCCAACTGTCGCTGCAGCAGGTCGAGGTTGGCGTGCGTACCGTGGTACGCGACATTCGGCACGAGGTCGCCAACCTGCGCGGGGGCACGCAAGAGATCGCGGCGGGCAACCAAGACCTGTCGCACCGCACCGAAAACGCGGCCTCCAGCTTGGAGCGCACCGCTGCCTCGATGGAGGAAATCAACGGGACCACGCAGGAGACGGCGCGTCTGGCCGGTGAGGGTGTGCAACTGGTGCAGCAGACGCAGGCCCTCGCGGCCCAGGGGGCTACGGCAGTCGGCAGCATGGCCGACACGATGCGTGGCATCACCGAGTCGTCGCAGCGCATCACCGACATCATCCAGGTCATCGAGGGCGTGGCATTCCAGACCAACATCCTGGCGCTCAACGCCGCGGTAGAAGCCGCGCGTGCCGGCGAGGCCGGGCGTGGCTTTGCCGTCGTGGCCAGCGAGGTGCGCGCGCTCGCGCAGCGCACCGGCGAGGCGGCCAAGCAGATCCGCCAGCTCATCACCGAGTCGCGCGAGCGGGTGCTCGCCGGCGATGCGCGTGCGGCCGAGGCGGCCGCCAACGTGCAGCAGGTGCAGCAAGCGGTCGAGCGCGTGGCGCGTGTGCTGGAAGATATCCACCACTCGGCACGCGAGCAGTCTGCCGGCGTGGGTCAGATCGCGGAGGCGTTGGCCAATCTGGATTCGATCACGCAGCAAAACGCCGCCATGGTCGAGGAACTGGCGGCAGCGGCCATATCGTTGGACGAGCAGGTGCAAACCGTGCACGGTACGATCCGGGTCTTCCGCCTCACGCCCAAGGACAAGCTGCTGGTGCACGAGGACGCGACCCAGCTGCGCAAAGCGGCCGCCGCCCGGTTGGACGTCGACCATCTGGACTTCGACGCTGCCATCAAGGCGCACCAGCAATGGCGCATCAAGCTGCGCAATGCCATTCTCAAGGGGGAGAAGCTCGACGTTGCCACCATCCGGCGCGACGACTGTTGTGCGGTGGGCAAGTGGATCTACGGTGGTGGTGGCCGCCAGTACGGACAGTTGCCGCTATTTTCCACGCTCGTCGAACAGCACAAACAATTCCATCTGGAGACCGGGCGCATCGCCGAGTTGGTCAACGCCGGCAAGATGGACGAGGCCAACCGGCTGTTGCAGGGCGAGTCCCCCTTCATCCGCGCCGGGCGCGCCGTGGTCGATACGCTGCAAAAGCTCAAAGCCGCGGTGCAGGGTGCGGCCAAGTCCGCCGCGCTCCAGACCCAACGCGCGGGTCAGGCCGTGGCCCGGCTGGCGGCACCCGCGGCAGCCGCTGCGCCGGCGACCCCGAAAGCCGCGAAGGCAGCGGCGCCTGGCCCCAAGTCCGCGGCGCCTGCGGCGGCCGACGACGAGTGGGAGACGTTTTGAACCGCGCGGGGTGAGCGCGAAGCGTTACCCCAGCCAACGCCGCAGTCGATCCAGGGCTTCTTCCAGATCGGCCGGGGCGGTGGCCAGCGAAAAGCGCACGAAGCGCCCACCGTCGGCCTGCCCGAAATCGGCACTGGGCGTGGCCACCACTTGGGTGTGGGTCAGCATCGCGCGCACCAAGGCTTGGCTGTCGGGCACGCCGGCGCGGGCCAGCCAGGCGCTGCCATCGGCCCAGACGTAAAACGCCCCGTCGGGCCATACCGGTACACCCCAGCCCATCGCTTGCAGCGCGGGCACGACGGCGTCGCGCCGCTGTGCGTACGCCGCGCGGCGGCGCTCGTATTCCTGCAGCACCTCGGGCTCGAAGCACGCCAGCGCCGCGTGTTGCGCCACCGCGTTGGCGCAGATGTAGTGGTTTTGCGCCAGCCGCTCCACCACCGGCACCAGCGCCTCGGGCAGCACCAGCCAGCCCAGGCGCCAGCCGGTCATGCCGAAGTATTTGGAAAAGCTGTTGACGCTGATGACATCGTCGCCCCATGCCAACGCCGTCTGGCGGTAGCGGGGATCGAACGACAGGCCCAGGTAGATTTCATCGACCACCAGCGCCCCGTGGCGCTGGCGCACGAGGTCCAGCACTGCTTGCAGTTCCGCGGGTTCGATCGAGGTGCCGGTGGGGTTGGCCGGGGTGGCCAGCATGACGCCGCGCGTGCGCGGCCCCCAGGCCCGGGCCAGCGCCGCGGCCGTGGGCTGGAAGCGGTGGGCAGCGTCGGTGGCCAGCCCCCGCGGGGTCACGCCCAGGCTGGCCAGGATCTGCCGGTTGCACGGGTAGCACGGGTCGGGCAGCAGTACCTCGTCGCCCGTGTCGAACAATGCGAGCACTGCGAGTTGTAAGCCAGCCGAAGCACCCGCCGTGATGGCAATGCGCCGCGCCGGCACGTCGACGCCAAAGTGCTGCGCGACCCAATCGGACAGCCGCTCCCGCAGCGCGGGCAGCCCGAGCGCGGGCGTGTATTGCGTGCGCCCGTCGCGCAGCGCGCGTTCGGCCGCGGCGCGCACCGGCTCGGGCGCCACGAAGTCGGGCTCGCCGATGTTGAGATGCAACAGGCGCGGTGATCCCGCGGGCAGCCGGGCCGCCAGCGCGGCGGCCTCCTCGGCCACCTGCATCACCAGAAACGGGGCCACGGCCTGGGCGCGCGCGCTGGGGCGGGGAGGATTCACGGATGACAGTGGCATGGGGCGCGGGGTCAGGGTGTCGTGGCGCAAGCACGCGATCATGTTCATTTGCCGATGCAAAAGCGCGCAAAAATCTCGCCCAGCAGGTCGTCGGCGCCGAAGGCGCCGGTGATACGGCCCAGCGCCTCTTGCGCCAGGCGCAATTCCTCGGCCAGCAATTCCAGCGCGGGTGCAGGGCCATCCAGCAGCTGCTGCGCCGTGCGCAGGTGCGCACCGACGTCCTGCAATGCCTGCACGTGGCGCTGCCGGGCACTGAACAGCCCTTCGGCCGTCTGGGCGGAGTAGCCCACCGCGTGCAGCAAGCGCTGCCGCAGGGTGTCCAGTCCCAGGCCCGAGCGGGCGGAGACCGCCACACCCTCCGCCCCGGGGGGCAGGGGGGCCACGTCGGCCTTGTTCCAGACGTGGAGTACAGGCACACGGGCAGGCAGGCGCGCGGCGATGGCGGCATCGGCCTGTGCGTACGCAGGGTCGGTGGCCCGGGTCAGGTCGTGCACGAACAGCACCGCGTCGGCGCGCTCGATCCGATTCCACGCGCGCGCGATGCCGATACGCTCCACGTCGTCCACCGCGTCGCCCTCGCGCAGGCCGGCGGTGTCGATCACGTGCAGCGGCACGCCCTCGATCTGGATCGCTTGTTGCAAGACGTCACGCGTGGTGCCGGCGATAGGGGTGACGATGGCCACCTCGGCTTGCGCCAGCGCGTTGAGCAGTGAGCTTTTGCCCGCGTTGGGCTGGCCCGCGATGACCACGTGCAGCCCCTCGCGCAGCAGCGCGCCTTGCCGGGTGTGGGACAGCACGTCAGCCAGGCGTGCCTGCAGGCGTGCCAGTTGGCCTGCAACGTCGGCTTGCCGGATGAAATCGATCTCTTCTTCCGGGAAGTCGAGTGTCGCTTCCACCCCCATGCGCAGGTGCACCAGGTCGTCGCGCAGTGCGTGCACCGCCCGCGAAAACGCTCCGTCCAGCGAGCGTGCGGCGCTGCGGGCCGCTGCCTCCGTGCTGGCGTCGATCAGGTCGGCCACCGCCTCGGCCTGGGCCAGGTCGAGCTTGCCATTGAGGAAGGCGCGCTCCGTAAATTCACCCGGTTGCGCCACGCGCAGGCCCGGCAAGCGAGCGGCACCATGCGCGGGGTCGGCTTCGGCGGCGGCTTGCAAGCAGCGCTGTAGAAGCAGCTGCAGCAGCACGGGGCCACCGTGGGCCTGCAGCTCCAACACATCCTCGCCGGTGTAGGAGTGGGGAGCCGGAAACCACAGCGCGATGCCGTGGTCCAGCGCTTGGCCGTCGGCATCCAAAAACGGCCCGTAATGGGCATGGCGCGGCTTCAAGGGGCGGCCACACAGGGGCTGGTGCAGCGCCTGCAAGCCGCGCCCGGACAGGCGCACGATACCCACCGCACCCCGCCCCGGTGCGGTGGCGACGGCGACGATGGGCTCGTGGTGCCGCGGCAGCATGGGGAGCGCGCCGCCCGGTTTATTGGGCCGACTTGAAGTTGGGCAGGTGCAGCCGCAGCGGCACGCCCATGCGGTGGTTGATGTACGCCTGTTGCGCGATGGTCAGCACGTTGTTGACGATCCAGTACAACACCAGACCGGCCGGGAAGAAGAAGAACATCACGCTGAATACCAACGGCATGAGCCACATCAGCTTGGCTTGCAGTGGATCTGGCGGCAGCGGGTTGAGCGCGGTTTGGATGACGGTGGTCAGCGTCATCACCAGCGGCAGCACGTAGTACGGGTCGGGCGAAGACAAGTCGACGATCCAGCCCACCCAGGGCGCGTTGCGCATCTCCACGCTGGCCAGCAGCACCCAGTACAGCGCGATGAAGACGGGGATCTGCACCAGGATGGGCAAGCAGCCGCCCAGCGGGTTGACCTTTTCCTCGCGGTACAGCCGCATCATCTCTTGCTGCATGAGCTGCGGGTTATCCTTGAGGCGCTCGCGCATCTCCATGATGCGCGGGTTGATGGCCTTCATCTTGGCCATGCTGCGGTAGGCGCTGGCGTTGAGCCAATAAAACGCCGCCTTGATCAGCACCACCAGCAGCACGATGGCCCAGCCCCAGTTGCCGACCAGGCCGTGGATTTTTTCCAGCAGCCAGTACAGCGGTTTGGCCAGTATGGTCAGCCAGCCGTAGTCTTTCACCAGCTCCAGGCCAGGCGCGATGCGCTCGAGCACTTTTTCCTCTTGCGGACCGACGTAGAGTTGCGCCGGGAGGGTTTGCGCCGCGCCAGGGGGCACCGTCAGCGTGGGCCCAATCTGGCCCACGGCGTACAGGGCGTCGACTTTGCGCACGAAGTTTTCGCGCTCGGTGCCCGCAGGCAGCAGCCATGCGCTGAAAAAGTAGTGTTGCACCATGGCCACGTAACCATCGCTGGCCTGGCGCTGGATGTCGATTTTGCCCTTGTCGATGTTGGCGAATTCGACCTTTTGGTACTTCGCGGCGTCGCTGTACACCGCGGGGCCGGTGAAGGTGGTGTAGAACGGCGTTTCGCTGTCCGCTTTGCGCCCGTCGCGCACCAGTTGTTGATAGACGCGCACGGCTGCCGGCGCCGTACCCACGTTGCGCACTTCGTGCTGCACGTCGATCAGGTAGCTGCCGCGCTGCAGCGTGTACGTCTTGGCCAGCACCACGCCCCCATGAGGATCGGACTCGAAGCGCAGCACCAGCCGGTCTTGTCCGTCGGCCAGCGCCAGCGCGTCAGGCGACGGCTCGACCAGCCGCATCGGCGTCTTGTGCGTGGGCAGGCCCGCCTGCCCCACCAGTCCGGTCTGCGCCACGTAGGTGCGGCCACCCTCGGTCGTGAGCAGCGTCAGCGGGGTGAAGGATTTTTGCAGCGCGCGCCCCGTTTCGGTGGCGTGGCGCAGCAGCCGTGCGCCCACCAGCGAGGCGCCTTCGCTGTCGATGGTCAGCTCGAAGACGTCGGTGCGCACCGTGTGGCGCTCACGCGGGATGGGTGCCGGTGCGGCCACGGCCGCCGGACCATCGGTGGGGGCGGCGGTAGCGGTTGGGGTGGGTACCCCCGTGTCGGTGGGGGGCTGCGCAGGGCGTGCCGTGGCGGTCGGCTGGCTGCCGGGGAAGAACGTGGCGGGCTGCCCGTTGTAGATCTGCCAGCGGTCCCACAGCAGAATCATCGAGAAACCAAAAATCACCCACAGGATGGATCGCCGAATGTCGCTCATGAGGCAGGGGGGTGTCGAAGAAAACCGAACAAACGGGGGCGGGCATCCGGTACCGGATCGTGCCCACCCGCGCACCAGGGGTGACAGCGCAGCAAGCGGCGCGCCGCCAAATAGCTGCCGGCTGCAGCACCGTGGCGCTGCAGCGCCTCCAACGCATAGGCCGAGCAGCTGGGCGTGAAGCGGCAGCTCGAGCCCAGCCAGGGACTGAGCAACAGCCGATAGCTTAGCACGAGCCCGACGAGCACGCGCTGCGGCAGCGCCGCGCAGCCCTGCAGCACGCGCCGCCACGCAGCGGTTGGACGGGCAGACGTGGGCCGAGTCGTCATGAACGGGGTGCCGAGGCGTGGCCGAGCGCCGCGAGCCGCTGGCGCAGGCGTGGGCCGAGCAGTTGTCGAAGCTCCAGCCGCGCCGCACGGCGCAGCGCCGCCGACGTCGCGCTGGGGAAGTCGGTGGGGGCAAACGCGCGTTTGAGTCGCACCACCCAGGCCCCCGGCGGCAGCGGCAGTTCGCGCTCGGCGGCGACCACTTGACGCTTGAGGGCGTTGCGCGTGACCGCGCGCCGCGCCCAGCGCTTTGGGATGACGACGCCCAGCCATGCCGATTCGCCCGGGAAGAGCGGTCTTCCGTGCGCGTCCGCCAACCCGGCGGTGGGCACGCCGTGCAGCGCGAAGTGCGCGGACTGCACCACGGCTGGGGTGCCGAGCACGGCCTGAAACTGGGCGCGCCGCCGAATGCGCTGCGTCGGCAAGCCCCGTGGCGTCATCGGCACGGGTGATGCGGGCACCGGCGTGCCGATCGCGTCAGACGGCCAGGCGCTTGCGACCCTTGGCGCGGCGCGCGTTGATGACGGCACGGCCGCCACGGGTCTTCATGCGAACCAGAAAGCCATGGGTACGTGCGCGACGGATTTTGGAGGGTTGATAGGTGCGTTTCATGGTGACGGGCCCAAAAGTAGTCCGACAAGCCAACTGGCTCGACAAAACCCTAAATTATGGCAAAAACCGGCTGGATTGCCAATGGCCGCCAGGCGGATCGGCGATCGGGGGTGTGGGCTTGGCCGTGCACAGGCGGGCACCAGGCCCGGCGCTGGCGTGTGGATAACTGGCCGCGGACGGCTACAATGGGGGCTTTGTCTGGCACCCATGAGCTCACCGCGTTCCCTCACCGATGCGAACGCCGCCGCCCCGCGGGCGGCTGCCTGCGCCGCGCCCGACTTGTGGACGGCGTGCGTCGAGCGGCTCAGCCAGGAGCTGCCCGTGCAACAGGTCAACACCTGGATTCGACCCTTGGTCGCACGGGTGTCTGACGATGGCGCGCGCGTCACGCTGGCGGTGGCCAACCGCTTCAAGATGGATTGGGTGCGCGCCCAGTATGTGGGCAAGATCGGCGCTGCGCTGCAGGCGATCGCGGGGCATCCGGTCGCGGTCGAGCTGGTTTTGGCGCCGCGCGAGGGGCCGACGGTGGTGCGTGCGCCCGCAGTGCCCGCCCGCCACGGCGGGGCGGCCGCCGCCAGTGTCACCCGCACGGACGCGGCGCTGCCCGAGCTGCCGGCCGAGCCGGCTGCCGAACCTGCACCGCCTGATCCAGGGCACCGGCTCAACCCGGCGCTGACGTTTGCGACGCTGGTGGAGGGGTCGGCCAACCGCATGGCGCGCGCCGCGGCCATGCACGTGGCCGCCAGCCCGGGCCAGCTCTACAACCCGCTGTTCATCTACGGCGGTGTGGGCCTGGGCAAGACGCACTTGGTGCACGCCATCGGCAACCAGTTGCTGGCCGAGCGGCCCGAGGCCAAGGTGCTCTATATCCACGCCGAGCAGTTCGTCTCGGACGTGGTCAAGTCCTACCAGCGCAAGACGTTCGACGCCTTCAAGCAGCGCTACCACAGCCTGGACCTGCTGCTGATCGACGATGTGCAGTTCTTCGCCAACAAAGACCGTACACAGGAGGAGTTTTTCAACGCCTTCGAGGCGCTGCTGGCGAAGAAGAGCCACATCGTGATGACCAGCGACACCTACCCCAAAGGGTTGACGGACATCCACGAGCGACTGGTCTCTCGCTTCGACTCGGGGCTGACGGTGGCCATCGAGCCGCCGGAGCTGGAGATGCGCGTGGCGATCCTGATCAGCAAGGCGCAGGCCGAAGGCGTTGCACTGCCGGAGGACGTGGCGTTTTTCGTCGCCAAGAACGTGCGCTCCAACGTGCGCGAGCTCGAGGGTGCGCTGCGCAAGATCCTGGCCTATTCGCGCTTCAACCACAAGGAAATTTCGATTGCGCTGGCGCGCGAGGCGCTCAAGGATTTGCTGAGCATCCAAAACCGCCAGATCAGCGTCGAGAACATCCAAAAGACGGTGGCCGACTTCTACAAGATCAAGGTCGCCGACATGTACTCCAAAAAGCGTCCCGCCAACATTGCGCGGCCGCGCCAGATCGCCATGTATCTGGCCAAGGAGCTCACACAAAAGAGCCTGCCCGAGATCGGCGAGCTCTTCGGTGGACGTGACCACACCACGGTGCTGCACGCGGTGCGCAAGATCGCCGCCGAGCGCCAGACCCAGCCCGAACTCAACCAGCAACTCCACGTGTTGGAGCAGACCCTGAAAGGCTGATACGCATGATCGTCTTGCAAGCGACCCAGGAACGGCTGCTCGCGGCCCTGCAGGCCGTGGCTGGCATCGTCGAGCGCCGTCACACCCTGCCCGTGCTCGCCAACGTGCTCATCCAGCGCGCGGGGGTGGCGACGCAGCTCACCACGTCGGATCTGGAGATCCAGATCCGCGTCACCGCCGAGCTGGGCGGCGATGACGCGCCATTTGCCACCACCGTGGGCGCGCGCAAGCTGATCGATATCTTGCGCACGTTGCCCGCCGACCAGAAGGTCACGCTGGAGTCGGCCAGTGGGCGCCTGTTGCTCAGGGCTGGCAAGAGCCGTTTTACCCTGCAGACGCTGCCGGCCGAGGACTTTCCGCTGGTACAGGAGTCACCCACCTATGGGCCGGCGTTCTCGGTGCCGCAAAAAGTGCTCAAGGCGCTGCTGGAGCAAGTGTCGTTTGCGATGGCGGTGCAAGACATCCGCTACTACCTCAACGGCATTTTGTTCGTCGCCGAGGGGCGGCAATTGACGCTGGTGGCTACCGACGGACACCGGCTGGCGCTGACCAGCGCCGAGTTGGACGTGGACGTGCCGACGCGGCAGGAGGTCATCCTGCCGCGCAAAACCGTGCTGGAGTTGCAGCGGCTGCTGTCGGACCAGGATGGCGCGATCGAGATGCGCTTTGCGGCCAACCAGGCGAAGTTTGCTTTTGGTGGACTGGAGTTCGTCACCAAACTGGTGGAGGGCAAGTTCCCCGACTACAACCGCGTCATCCCGCGCGCGCACCGCAACGTGGTCGTGCTGGGACGTGCGCCGCTGCTGGCCAGCCTGCAGCGCGCCGCCATCATGACCAGCGACAAGTTCAAGGGCGTGCGCCTGCACCTGGAGCCTGGGCTGCTGCAGGTGGCGGCCAACAACGCCGAGCAGGAAGAGGCGGTGGATGAACTCGACATCGAATACCACGGCGATGTGATCGACATCGGTTTCAACGTCACCTACCTGACCGAGGCGCTGGCACACATGAGCCAGGACCTGGTGCGCATCGAGTTGCAGGACGGCAACGCCTCGGCCCTCATCACCGTTCCCGGCGACGATCGCTTCAAATACGTCGTGATGCCGATGCGCCTGTGAAAGATTCCATGACCGAAACGCAAATCCCTGACGCTCCCGGCTCGGGCTACGGCGCCGAATCGATCCAGATCCTCGAAGGCCTGGAGGCGGTGCGCAAGCGCCCGGGCATGTATATCGGCGACACGTCCGACGGCACCGGCTTGCACCATCTGGTGTTCGAGGTGGTGGACAACTCCATCGACGAGGCGCTGGCCGGGCATTGCGACGATATCGTCGTGACCATCCACACCGACAACTCGATCAGCGTCGTGGACAACGGGCGCGGCATCCCCACCGGCATCAAGTGGGACGACAAGCATGAGCCCAAGCGCAGCGCGGCCGAGATCGCCCTGACCGAGCTGCACGCCGGCGGCAAGTTCAACCAGAACAGCTACAAGGTCTCCGGCGGTCTGCACGGGGTGGGGGTGAGCTGCGTCAACGCGCTGTCGCGCTGGCTGCGCTTGACCGTGCGCCGCGACGGCAAAGTGCACCTGCTGGAGTTTGCGCGCGGCGTGGTGCAAAACCGCCTGGTCGAGACCCAGGTTGGCCCCGACGGGCAGGCGGTCGAGGTCTCGCCGATGCGTGTCATCGGTGCCACCGACAAGCGCGGCACCGAGGTGCATTTTTTGCCCGACACCGAGATCTTTCGGGAAAACCACGACTTCCACTACGAAATCCTGTCCAAGCGGCTGCGCGAGCTGAGCTTTTTGAACAATGGCGTGCGCATCCGCTTGATCGACGAGCGCACGGGCAAGTCGGACGACTTTTCGGGCGCGGGCGGTGTGCGCGGCTTCGTCGAGTTCATCAACGCGGGCAAAAAGGTGCTGCACCCGACGGTGTTCCACGCCACGGGGTCGCGCCCGGCCGAGAGCTATGGCGGCATCCCGGGCACCGAAATCGGCGTCGAGGTGGCCATGCAGTGGAATGATGGCTACAGCGAGCAGGTGCTGTGCTTTACCAACAACATCCCGCAGCGTGACGGCGGCACGCACCTGACCGGGTTGCGTGCGGCGATGACGCGCGTGATTGGCAAGTACATCGAGCAAAACGAACTGGCCAAAAAGGCCAAGGTCGAGGTCACGGGCGACGACATGCGCGAGGGGCTGTGCTGCGTGCTGTCGGTCAAGGTGCCCGAGCCCAAGTTCAGCAGCCAGACCAAGGACAAGCTGGTGTCGTCCGAGGTGCGCGCGCCGGTGGAAGACATCGTGGCCAAAGCGCTGACGGAGTACTTGGAAGAACGCCCCAACGATGCCAAGATCATTTGCGGCAAGATCGTGGAAGCCGCGCGCGCGCGGGAGGCGGCGCGCAAGGCGCGCGAGATGACGCGCCGCAAGGGTGTGCTCGACGGCCTGGGACTGCCCGGCAAGCTGGCCGACTGCCAGGAGAAAGACCCCGCGCTATCCGAGATTTATATCGTCGAGGGCGACTCGGCTGGCGGCAGCGCCAAGCAGGGGCGCGATCGCAAGTTTCAGGCCATCCTGCCGCTGCGCGGCAAGATCCTCAACGTCGAGAAAGCGCGCTACGAAAAGCTGCTCTCCAGCAACGAAATCCTCACCCTGATCACGGCGCTGGGCACCGGCATCGGTCGTGCCAGTGAGGACGACGGCGCCAAGGGCAAGAACGGCGCCGACGACTTCGACATCGGCAAGCTGCGCTACCACCGCATCATCATCATGACCGACGCGGACGTAGACGGCGCGCATATCCGTACCCTGCTGCTGACGTTTTTCTATCGCCAGATGCCCGAGTTGGTCGAGCGCGGCCACATCTACATCGCGCAGCCGCCGTTGTACAAGGTCAAGGCGGGCAAAGAGGAGCTGTACCTGAAGGACGACGCGGCGCTGGAGGCCTTCCTGCTGCGCATCGCCCTCAAGGACGCGCGGCTGCACACGGGCGGCCCCGACGGGGCCGTGCTCAGCGGCGATACGCTGGCGGAGCTTGCGCGCCTGCACCAGATGGCCGAGGGTGTGATCGCGCGCCTGTCGGCGTTCATGGACGCGCAGGCGCTGCGCGCCATCGCCGATGGCGTTGCCCTGAATCTGGACGACATGGAGGCCGCCGCGGCCAGTGCCGCGGCGCTGCAGGTGGCTTTGCGCGCGGGCGACGGCGCGGCCGTTCCTGCCGAGGTGAGCGCCGAGTTCGACGTGCGCGCCGACAAGCCGCTGCTGCGCATCAGCCGCCGCCACCATGGCAACGTGCGCGCCAGCGTCATCACGCAGGACTTCGTGCATGGGGCCGACTACGCTGTGTTGGCCGAGGCGGCGCGCACCTTCCAGGGCCTGCTGGGCCAGGGTGCCAAAGTGGTGCGCGGCGAAGGCGAGCGAACGCGTGAGATGCCGGTGGAGAGCTTTCGCGCCGCGATGCGCTGGCTGCTGGCCGAAGCCGAGCGCACCACCACCCGCCAGCGCTACAAGGGCTTGGGCGAGATGAACCCCGAGCAGCTGTGGGAGACGACCATGGACCCGGCGGTGCGCCGCCTGCTGCAGGTGCGCATCGAAGACGCGATCGAAGCCGACAAGGTGTTTTCGATGCTGATGGGCGACGAGGTCGAGCCGCGCCGCGCCTTCATCGAAGCCAATGCGCTGCGTGCGGTCAATATCGATGTGTAATGCGCTGAAAGGGGGCGAGCCGCTTCCCCATACGGGCACGCATCAGCCGCCGCAGCACCCGGTGCGCCCGCTTGCCTGTACCGGCGGGCAGGGCGAGGTTCCGTACGAGCAATAGACGCAGCAGTCGCCCGGGCGGGGTCTGGCACGCCGGCGCCATATTCAGATCGAGGGTTGAGCGGTGTGGCGTGTTTGCGCGCGCTTGTCCCCGGTGTGCAGTGCGGGGAGGTAGGCGCGGCAGAGCTGGATGAATGCCTCCATTTCTGGGTCCGCGATGCCTTCCTCGCGCAAGATGGCGGCGACGGCCGGTGCCATGGCGGCGGCCTGGGCAGCGTCCAGGAATAGGGCGCGCCAGCGGCGCGCGAGCACGTCTTCGACCGTTTGCGCGTACTCGTGCCGTACCGCGTGGCGCACCATGGCTTCGGTCAGTCCCAAGCCGAGCACCCGGTCGGCACCCGGGAGCTGCCGCACGCGCGCGGCCTCGGTGCCGTAGAGGTGCAAGCCCGGCGGTGCATGCAGCGGCACGGCAGCAACGTTGGGGTCGGGGGCGCCGCACAGACGGTGATCTGCGGTGAGGCCGCCGGGGCGCAGGGGCAGCAGCCCGTGTTCAAAGCAGTGCGCCAGCACATCCTGCGCCATGACCCGGTAGGTGGTCCATTTGCCGCCGGTCACGCTTACCAGGCCGTTGGGGTCGGTGACGATGGTGTGCTCACGTGAGAGCGTTTTGGTGTCGCGTGGCCCGCTCGACGGCGGCGCGACGAGTGGACGCAGCCCCACCCACACACTGCGGATATCCGCCGGTCCAACCGGGCGCCCCAATACCTGGCTGGCCTCGTTCAAGATGAACGCCAGCTCGTGATCGAACGCCTCGGGCTCGCGCGGCAGATCCTCGCGTGGCGTGTCGGTGGTGCCCAGAATGAGCTTGCCCAACCACGGTACCGCGAACAGCACGCGCTCATCGCGCGTGCGTGGGATCAGCAGCGCTTGTTCGCCCGGCAGGTGCGTGCGGTCGACCACCACGTGTACACCTTGGCTCGGGGTCACCATGCGCTCCACGCGCGCGCCTTCGGCCGCGCTGGCGCGCACTTGATCAACCCACACCCCGGTGGCGTTGACAACGCAGCGTGCGTAGACCTGGTGGGGTGTGCCGCTGCGGGCGTCGAGTAGCGTCACCTCGAAGGGTGCCGTTTCGCGGCCTGCGTCGCGCCGAATCTGACCCGCGGGGGTGTAATTGACCACCACGGCGCCGACCGCTTCGGCACTGCGCGCCAGCGCCAGCGCAAGCCGGGCGTCGTCGAACTGCGCGTCCCAGTACCGCACGCCTCCCGCCAGGCCGCTGGCGCGAATGCCCGGCAGCGCGGCCAGGGTCTCGTCGCGCGAGAGCCACTCGGTGCGCCCGAGGCTGGCGCGACCCGCCAGCCGGTCATAGATTTTGAGCCCCATGCCGTAGAACGGCACCTGCCACCATCGGTAAGCGGGCATGACGAACGGCAGCGCGTGTGCCAGGTGCGGGGCGTTGCGCAACACGGTGGCGCGCTCGGTCAACGCCTCGCGCACCAGGCGAAGGTCGCCCTGTGCCAAGTAGCGCACCCCTCCGTGCAGCAGCTTGGTCGAGCGCGACGAGGTGCCGCTGGCAAAGTCGTGCGACTCCAACAGCGCCACGCGAAAGCCGCGCAACGCTGCATCGAGCGCGACGCCGAGGCCCGTGGCCCCGCCGCCGATGACCACGAGGTCGTAGGGGGACCCTTGGAGCAGCGTTTGGAGTCGTTGTGTGCGGGTCATGGTGAGGGGTCGTTAGGGCTGGAATTGCGTGTTCCTGATATTTTATCGTTCGAAACTGTTCGTTTGTGTACCGATATCATCGATCAGGTTGGCGCTGATGCGTGTCGGGCGTTACGATGACGCCGACCGAGCGTGTGACCCATGGCTGCCGCCGTTGGGCACCATCGCGGAGCGAGGGACGTTTCGATGAGCTACCTGCTGGCCCTGGACCAGGGCACTTCCAGTTCGCGCAGTATCGTGTTCGACCCAGCGGGCCGGGTGGTGGCGATGGCCCAGCGTGAGTTTCGCCAGATCTACCCGCAGCCCGGGTGGGTGGAGCACGACCCGCGCGACCTGTGGACGACGCAGCTGGAGACGGCGCGCGAGGCCCTGGCGCGCGCGGGGTTGACGGCTGGCGACATCCGCGCGGTGGGCATCACCAACCAGCGCGAGACGACGGTGGTGTGGAACCGCCGCACGGGCGAGCCGGTGACCAACGCCATCGTCTGGCAGGATCGCCGCTCCGAGCCGCTGTGCGCCGCGCTGCGCGAACGTGGGCTGGCCGACACCATCCTGCACAAGACGGGCCTGCGCATCGATGCGTATTTCTCGGCGACCAAGCTGCAGTGGATCCTGACGCACGTGCCGGGTGCGCGCGCGCAGGCCGAAGCCGGAGAGCTGGCTTTTGGCACCGTCGATACCTGGCTGATCTGGCAGCTCACCGGTGGCGCGGCGCATGTGACCGATGTCAGCAATGCCTCGCGCACGATGCTGTTCAACGTGCACACGCAACGCTGGGACGATGAGCTGCTGGCAGCGCTGGACATTCCTGTGGCGATGCTGCCGCGCGTGTTGCCGTCGAGCGCGGAGTTTGGCGAGGTGCACCCGCAGTGGCTGGGCGGTCCGGTGCGCATCGGCGGGGTCGCTGGCGACCAGCAAAGCGCCTTGTTTGGGCAGGCCTGCTTCGGGCCGGGTATGGCCAAGAACACCTACGGCACCGGCTGTTTCATGCTGATGCACAATGGCACGCGCTTTCATGCGAGCCGCCACGGCCTCATTACGACGGCAGCGGCGCAGTTGGCCGGGCCAGCACAGTACGCGCTGGAGGGCAGCGTCTTCATCGGCGGCGCGGTGGTGCAGTGGCTGCGCGATGGCCTGCACGCCATCCGCGCCAGCCGCGAGGTGCAGGCGCTGGCCGAGAGCGTGCCCGATGCCGGTGGCGTGGTGCTGGTGCCGGCGTTCACGGGCCTGGGCGCGCCGTACTGGGATCCGGACTGCCGCGGCATCATCACCGGGCTGACGCGCGGCACCACCATGGCGCACATCGCGCGCGCGGCGCTGGAGAGCATTGCTTTTCAAAGTGCGGCGCTGCTGCAGGCAATGAGTCAGGATGCGATCGACAGCGGTGGCCGGCCCTTGGCGGAGCTGCGTGTCGACGGCGGGGCTGCGGCCAATGATCTGCTGATGCAGTTTCAGGCCGATTTGTTGGGCATTCCGGTGGTGCGGCCCGCCGTGATCGAGACCACGGCGCTGGGCGCGGCCTATCTGGCCGGGTTGCAGGCCGGGGTGTATACGGGGCTGGACGATCTGACCGCCCTGTGGCGGGCGGAGCGGGTGTTCGAGCCCATGATGGATCGCGGGCAGGCCGCCGCGCGCATGGCCGAGTGGGAACATGCGGTGCGGCAGGCGCGCACGCGTTGAAAACGCCGGCTGCAGGTGCGCCCGTTCGGGCTGTGTCCAGAGCGATGGCAACTTTTTCTATACAATATTTCGATAAATAATGTATCATTGAAATATGTTGACGGAAACTCAAGTGCTGCAGGCGTTGATGGCTTTGGCCCAGCCGGTCCGCTTGCGCCTCTTTCGCGCACTGGTGGTCGCTGGTCCCGAGGGGGTGACACCCGGAACCCTGGCGCAAGCGCTGGAGGTCTCGCCGAGTGCCCTGTCATTTCACCTCAAGGAGCTGTTGCATGCTGGTTTGGTGACGCAGGAGCGCCGCGGGCGCCACCTGATTTACCGGGCGGCATTCGACACCATGCGAGATGTGCTCGCCTATCTCACAGAGAACTGCTGTGCGGGCGGCGTCTGTCCAGCGGTGCCCGTCTCGGCGCTGTGCGGTGACTGATCTTCCTTCCTCGACCCCCGTTTGATCGGAGAAACACATGAAACGGTTCCACGTTCACCTGCACGTCAAGGATCTCGACGAGAGCATTGCCTTTTACTCGAAACTGTTTGATGCTCAGCCGGCACGGGTCGAGCGCGATTATGCCAAGTGGGTGATCGAAGACCCGCGGCTGAATTTCGCCATTTCCACCCGAGGGGCGTCACCTGGGGTCGATCATCTGGGCCTGCAGGTCGACGACGCGTCGGAATTGGATGCCCTGAAAGCCCGTGCACGTGCGGCCGAAATGGCCTTGCTAGATGAGGGAGAGACCACTTGTTGCTACGCGCGCAGTCAAAAGCACTGGGTGACCGATCCGCAGGGTGTGGCGTGGGAGCATTTCCACACCCTGGAGAATATTCCAGTGTTTCGCGAAGCGGCGTGCGAGCCTGCGGCGGCGTGCTGTGCGACCCCGCCCGTGGGCCATGCCCCGTCGACCAGCTGTTGTGTTGACAGGGGGGAGTGATGAATCATTGCGCCAACGTACTCTTTTTGTGTACCCACAACTCGGCGCGCAGTATCCTGGCCGAGGCGCTGCTCAACCATCTCGCCGATGGCCGCGTGCGCGCCTACTCCGCGGGCAGCAGCCCGCGTCCCGGGCAGCAGCCCCACCCGCTGGCGCTGCAGGTGCTGGCCGAGCGCGGCGTGCCCACCGACGGCCTGTCGAGCAAGCGCTGGGATGCGTTCGCGGCCCCCGGTGCGCCGGTGATGGACCTCATCATCACCGTGTGCGACAGTGCCGCGGGCGAGGTCTGCCCGGTATGGCCCGGGCACCCGGCGCGCGTGCACTGGGGCTACCCTGATCCGTCGGCGGGTGATGCGCCGGATGCCGTCAAGCTGCAGGCGTTTCGCGCGGTGCGCGACCGCCTGTCGCAGCGGCTGCAGCGGCTGTTGCAGGGTTGGCCGTGGGGGCAGGGAGCTGAGGCCTTGCAACGCTGGGCGCAGCAGGTGGCCGACGACGAGGCCTCGCACGCCACCGACAGGAGCCAGCCATGAGCGCCCAGTGCGAGGTGACGGCCAAGCGTCCCGCTGGCGCGCCGATGAGCGTGTTCGAGCGCTATCTCACGGTCTGGGTGGCGCTGTGCATCGTGGTGGGCATTGCGTTGGGGCAATGGTTGCCGGGCGTGTTTCAGGCCGTCGCGCGGCTGGAGGTGGCGCAGGTCAATCTGCCGGTGGGCGTCCTCATCTGGGTGATGATCATTCCCATGCTGCTCAAGGTCGATTTCGGCGCGCTGGCCCAGGTGCGCCAGCACGCGCGCGGCATTGGCGTGACGCTGTTCGTCAACTGGATGGTCAAGCCGTTTTCGATGGCGCTGCTGGCGTGGCTGTTCGTGCGCGAGCTCTTTGCCCCCTGGCTGCCGGCGGATCAGATCGACGGCTACGTGGCGGGGTTGATTCTGCTGGCTGCCGCGCCCTGCACGGCCATGGTGTTCGTCTGGAGTCGCCTGAGCAACGGCGACCCGTTGTTCACCCTGACCCAGGTGGCGCTCAACGACGCCATCATGGTGGTCGCGTTTGCCCCCATCGTGGCGTTTCTGCTCGGCCTGTCGGCCATCACCGTGCCGTGGCAGACCCTGTTGGTGTCGGTGGGGCTGTATATCGTCATCCCCGTCATCGTGGCGCAGGTGTGGCGCCGGCGGTTGCTGGCGCGTGGACCCCAGGCGTTGGAGCGCACGTTGCAGCGCATCGGCCCGTGGTCGATCGCGGCGCTGCTGCTGACGTTGGTGCTGCTGTTTGCCTTTCAGGGCGAACAGATCCTGCGCCAGCCATTAGTCATCGCGTTGCTGGCCGTTCCGATCCTGATCCAGGTCGCGCTGAACGCTTCGCTGGCTTACTGGCTCAACCGGGTGGTGGGCGAGTCACACGCGGTGGCGTGTCCCTCGGCGCTGATCGGCGCGTCCAATTTCTTCGAGCTGGCGGTGGCCGCGGCCATCAGCTTGTTCGGCTTCGACTCCGGCGCGGCGCTGGCCACCGTGGTCGGTGTGCTGATCGAGGTGCCCGTCATGCTGGCGGTGGTGGCGTTGGTCAACCGCACCAAGGGTTGGTACGAGGCGGGCGC
>DYIC01000096.1 GCA_020723845.1 Hydrogenophaga sp. | reverse complement strand
ACACCGTGCAGCCCGACCTCAACCAGTACCGGGCGGCGGTGGCCGAACTGCTGCGACCAACCTCGAGCACTCACACGATCTACGTCACCAAGGTCTACACCAATGCGCAAGGCGGCCTGATCCAGAAGCTGGCTGAAGGCGGGCAGGCTGTCGCGGCGGGCTTTCGGCGCATGGCCGGGCGCATCATCGGGCCGGGGACGGAAACCTCGGACTCGGTGCCGGCGCTACTCTCCCACGGCGAATTCGTGATCCGTGCGGCCAGCGTGCGCAAGTTCGGCGAGGCCTTCTTCGCCTTGCTCAATGCCGGCTTTCTGCCCCCGCTGCCGCGCTTCGCCGCCGGCGGGGCCGTGGGCAACGCGGTGAGCGAGGTAGCAATGATGACTGGTGACAACGGCACGCCGGCCCGCGACGTGGTCGACCTGCGCTTCCATGTCGGCGGTCGTGCGCACACCGTGCAGTCCTCGCGCGAGACGGCCATGCAGCTCGCGCAGGCCCTGCGCGAGCTCTCCAGGGGCGCGTGATGAGAGTGCTGTTGCCGGAACCTTTGCCGGATGTCACGCCACCCCCGGGCGGCCCGGTGAAAGCCAACCTCAAGCAGGGGCTGCCCATCGAGTTCTTCGCCTGCACCTGGGAGGGTGCGCAGGACGAGGTACGCCGGAGCCGCGAATGCGACTGGTGGATCTACGACTGGCCGGGCGTGGATTTCTACTGGCTGTTCGGCAACGGCTACTGGTGGATACAGCCGCAGCCCGATCACAGCCCGTTGGCGCGCCGCTATTACGACCAGGTGACCGCCGATCTCAACGACGCCGTGAGCCAGGCATACAACCAGTGCGAGAGCCGTCATTACGCCACGCAGTCAGAGCCCAAGCCCGGCCTGCGCCTCACCGTGTCCAGCCGTCTCGGCCGGGCCGGGGTGCGGCACGGCGAAAGCCGGGCTCGCGGCATCGAGGCGCGGCTATCGGTGCCGTTCACTGCCGGGACGACTCTGCCGCCAGCACCCTGTCCGATGTTGCCACGCGAACTCTTCAGCAAGCCGGTCGGCTTCGATTACGTGCTGCACGGCCCGGGCGGCGGCAACTTCCACTGGGATTGGCGCGACCAGCCGACCATCACGCCCGACCCTTACTTCGAGCTCTACAGCCGCACCCTGCGCTTCTCCGGCAGCGTCGGCTGGCAGTCCCTGGGCAACCTCCACCTCGTCATCGACCGGCTCGCCGATCTGTGGCTGCGCTTCGAGTCGCGGCCGATCCCGCCGGCCGTGGCGGATCGGGTCGATCCGGCCCAGCCGCTCAGCTATCAGGTGAGCCAAGGCGTCGGCTACTTCGGCATTGCCGCCGTGATCGAGGTCGTCCATCTGGAATCCGGGCAGATCTGGTACCAGAGCGTGCACGGCCCGAACTACTCGCCCGGGCAGATGACCGCCTACAACTGGTGGCCGAGCGGCTGGGAGCAGATGTCGATGGACGCCAATGGCATCATCCGACACTACGGCGTCGACTGGTCCATCCCGATCTACGCCATCGATCCGACTAATGCCGGTCTGCCGGCGACCGGTACCTACCGGATGCAAGTCATCCTGCTGGCTTACGGCTACCAGACCTTCAATCGCTCGGTGACCAGCAACGTGCTCGGCTCGGGCGGGGATACGCGGATGTCGTGGAAGCCGATCTTCCTCTCCCACATGCCGTCGCTGATCAGCTACACGCCAGGGATGACTGACGGCATCATCCCGCCGTTCGAATACACCTACACGCGAAGCCCGGTGCTCTATCCGTGGCCGGCGGACGGAACCGGCATCCTGTTCGATGCCGTGTTCGACATGAAGAACCTCACCACCTTCCGCTTCGTGGTGAGGATCGAGAACAGGCTGGATTTCGCCGTGGGGCTCGTCGTCCAGGCCTCCGGCTGGCAGGCCTGGGTGATCCTGCAGCCGGGAGAAACCAAGCATCTCGCCGGGGGCGTGTCGATCTCCGGGATGTTCAACTGGAACGCATACCCCTTGCACCCGATGTCGCCCACCTACGGTTGGGAGCGTAGTTGGGGCAGCAGCTACATCTCGATGTACAACGGGCAGTGCACGATCCCGTTCAGCCTGTTCCTGACCGCACCGAGTCCGCCGGAGACGACTCCGGCCAATCTGCCGGCCCTGAAGGCGACGCAGCGCTGGTACTGGGATCTGTCCGGCTGGGGGCCGCAGTACGAACCCGAGTGGGGCGCGATCAAGAAGTACGCCCCTGACGGGCGCTACGACTACGAATACGCCCTCCAGCAGTACAACCTGAATGCGGTGGCGATCACGACGATCGACCGCTCGATCACCAAGCCCAGCTACCAGCCGCCGATCGATCCGGCCACCTACTTCGTGACCGGCTACCAGACGTCGCCGTATGACTGGGTCAGCCCCTGGCACAAGCGTCCCTGGCCCGGCTACTCGGGATGGGGCAGCCTCTCC
>DYIC01000032.1:11558-25804 GCA_020723845.1 Hydrogenophaga sp. | reverse complement strand
ACCCTCGCCCAACTGCGCGACACCCTGCTGCCCAAGCTCATCTCCGGCGAATTGCGGGTGAAAGATGCCGAAGCCTTCCTGAAGGAGCGCGGATTGTGAAAGCCGATAACCAGGTGGTGATTTACGAAGGCGGCGAGGCGCGCGTCGAGGTGCGTGTCGAGCGCGAAAGCGTTTGGTTGAGCCTTCAGCAACTGGCGGAGCTGTTCGGGCGCGACAAGTCGGTTATCTCGCGGCACCTGAAGGCGATCTTTGCCAGCGGCGAGCTGGAGCGTGCGGCAACCGTTGCAAAAAATGCAACAGTTCAACGGGAGGGCGAACGCGAGGTGGTGCGGGAGATCGAGTACTACAACCTCGACGCCATTATCTCGGTCGGCTACCGGGTGAACTCCACGCGCGCGACGCGCTTCCGCCAGTGGGCCACGCGTGTGCTGCGCGAGCACCTGACGCGCGGGTTTTCGCTGGACCGCGCGCGCTTCGAGAAGAACGCCGCCGAGCTGGAAGCCGCATTGCAACTGGTGAAAAAGGCCGCCGCCGGCGAAGCCCTCACCGCCGATCAGGGGCGCGGGCTGGTGGACGTGATCGCCCGCTACACGCAGACCTTTCTGTGGCTGCAGCGCTATGACGAAGGGCTGCTGGCCGAACCCCAGGGCAGCCCCGGCGGCGTGTTGCCCACGCTGGACGAAGCCCGCGCCGCGATTGCGCGGCTCAAGGCCGACCTGATGGCACGCGGCGAGGCCTCCGACCTGTTCGGGCGCGAGCGGGGCGATGCCTTCGCGGCGATTCTGGGCAACCTGGAGCAGACGGTGTTCGGCGAGCCGGCCTACCCCACGGTGGAGACCAAGGCGGCGCATCTGCTGTATTTCGTGATCAAGAACCACCCGTTTTCCGACGGCAACAAGCGCACCGGGGCGTTTTTGTTCGTCGATTTTCTGGCCCGCAACGGGCGGCTGATCCGCGCGGGCGAGCCGGTGATCAACGACGTGGGTCTGGCCGCGCTCGCGCTGCTGGTGGCCGAATCGGATGCCAAGAACAAGGACGTGATGATCCGCCTGATCGAAAACATGCTGGCGTTGCCGGTCACGCTAGGAGAACCGTAATGGCGTTTCTGTCGGAAGCCGCCCTCGAATCCGCGCTGATGGAGCAGCTGCACGCGCTGGGGTACGCCGTCGAGCGCGAGGAGGACATCGGCCCCGATGGACGCCGGCCGGAGCGGGAGAGTCACGATGAGGTCGTGCTCCGGAAGCGATTCGAGGACGCTGTCGCGCGGCTCAACCCCGACCTGCCACTGGCGGCGCGGCAGGAGGCGATCCGCAAGGTGACGCAGTCGGAACGGCCCTCGCTGCTCGAAGAAAACCGCCGCCTGCACAGACTGATGACGGAAGGCGTGGACGTCGAATACGACGCGGACGACGGCACGCTGACGGCGGGCAAGGTCGCGCTCATTGACTTCGAGCGCCCAGAGCGCAACGACTGGCTGGCGGTGCGCCAGTTCGTGGTGATCCACGGCCAGCACAAGCGGCGACCCGACGTGGTGGTGTTCGTCAACGGCCTGCCGCTGGCGGTGATCGAGCTCAAAGCGCCGGGCAGCGAAAACGCAACGCTCCTGGGCGCGTTCCACCAGTTGCAGACCTACAAGCAGCAGATTCCGCCGCTGTTTCACACCAACGCGCTGCTGGTGGCGTCCGATGGCATCGCCGCCCGGGTCGGGTCACTCTCGGCCGATTTCGAGCGCTTCATGCCGTGGCGCACCACCGACGGCACGGACGTTGCCCCGAAAGGGGCGCCGGAACTTTCGACATTGATTGAAGGCGTGTTCGAGCATCGCCGCCTGCTCGATCTGCTGCGCGATTTCACGGTATTTGCCAAGACCGGCGCGGGGCTGGTGAAGATCATCGCCGGCTACCACCAGTTCCATGCGGTCAAGAAGGCGGTGGAGCAAACCATCCGCGCGATGCCGCCCGCGAACCTTGTGCGGGAAGACCCGGCCCGCTATGGCCTGCCTTCGGTCAAGGATCAACGCCCGGGCGACCGCCGCGTCGGTGTCATCTGGCACACCCAAGGCTCCGGCAAAAGCCTGTTGATGGCGTTCTATGCGGGGCAGTTGGTCAAACACCCGGCACTGGAAAACCCCACGCTGGTGGTGCTGACCGACCGCAACGATCTGGACGACCAACTCTTTTCGACCTTCTCGATGTGCCGCGATTTGATCCGGCAGACGCCGGTGCAGGCCGAGGGGCGCGAACACCTGAAGGAACTGCTGAATCGCGCCTCGGGCGGGGTGATTTTCACGACGCTACAGAAGTTCGGCGAGATCAACGGGCCGCTCACCACGCGCCGCAATGTGGTCGTGATCGCGGATGAAGCGCATCGCAGCCAATACGGCTTCAAAGCCAAGGTGGACGCCAAGACGGGCGAAGTCTCCTACGGCTTTGCCAAATACCTGCGCGATGCGCTGCCGAACGCATCCTTCATCGGCTTTACCGGCACGCCGATCGAGGCGGCGGACGTCAACACCCCGGCGGTGTTCGGCCACTACATCGACATCTACGACATCAGCCGCGCGGTCGAGGACGGCGCGACGGTGCCGATCTACTACGAGTCGCGGCTGGCACGCATCGAACTCGCCGAGGACGAAAAGCCGAAGATCGATGCGGAAATCGAGGACCTGCTCGAAGACGAGGAAGAGCCGACCCGCGAGCGCGTCAAGCAAAAATGGGCCACGGTGGAAGCGCTGGTGGGGGCCGACAAGCGCCTGCGGCTGGTGGCCGAGGACATCGTGCGCCACTTCGAAGACCGCGTCGCCGCGCTCGACGGCAAGGCGATGATCGTCTGCATGAGCCGGCGCATCTGCGTCAAGCTCTATGACGCGATCATCAGGCTGCGCCCGGACTGGCACAGCGACGATGACAACGCCGGCGTGGTGAAGATCGTGATGACGGGCGCGGCGAGCGACCCGCCCGAGTGGCAGCGGCACATCGGCAACAAGGCGCGGCGGGATTTGCTGGCCAAGCGTGCGCGCGATCCGAACGACCCCTTGAAGCTCGTGATCGTGCGCGATATGTGGCTGACCGGCTTCGATGCGCCGTGCATGCACACGATGTATGTGGACAAGCCCATGCGTGGCCACGGGCTGATGCAGGCCATCGCGCGGGTAAACCGCGTCTTTCGCGACAAGCCCGCCGGCTTGATCGTCGATTACATCGGCATTGCGCAGAACCTGAAAAACGCGCTGGCGCAGTATTCGCCGCGCGACCGCGAACAAACCGGCATCGACGAGGCCGAAGCGGTCGCGGTACTGCTGGAGAAGGTGGAGATTGTGCGCGCCATGTTCCACGGGTTCGACTACCACCCAGCACTCACCGGCACGCCGCAGGCGCGGCTGGCGGTGCTGGCGGGGGCCATCGAGTGGATTCTGGATCAGCAGCATCGATGGGTCGCACAAGAGCACACGCCCGAGGGCAAGAAAGCGGCGCTGCGGCGCTTCCCCGACGCGGTGCTGGCCTTGTCCAAGGCGTTTGCCCTGGCCGCGGCCTCGGATGAGGCCCGCGCCATCCGCGAGGAAGTCGGCTTCTTCCAGGCCATCCGTGCCGCGCTGGTCAAGAGCGGCTCGGGCTCTGGCATCAGCCAACGGGAGCGCGAGTTGGCGATCCAGCAGATCGTCAGCCGGGCGGTGGTCTCGACCGAGATCGTCGATATCTTGAAGGCGGTGGGCATCAAGAACCCCGATATCTCCATCCTCTCGGATGAATTCCTCGCCGAAGTGCAGCAGATGGAGAAAAAGAACCTGGCGCTGGAGGCGCTGCGCAAACTGCTGGCCGACACGATCCGCGCCCGTGCCCGCACCCACGTGGTGCAGGCACGGGCGTTCTCGGAGCGGCTGGAGCAGGCGGTGGCGCGTTACCACAGCAACGCCATCACCACGGCCGAGGTGCTGCAGGAGCTCATCGCCATGGCCCGCGATCTGCGCGCTGCGCAGGCGCGCGGCGAGGAACAGGGACTCACCCCAGAGGAGCAGGCCTTTTACGAGGCCCTGGCAGAAAACCGCAGCGCCGTCGAGGTGATGGGCGATGCCAAGCTGCGCGTGATCGCCCACGAGCTGTTGATGAAGCTGCGCGACAACATCACCGTGGACTGGGCGCGTCGCGAATCCGCCCGCGCCCGCTTGCGGGTGCTGGTCAAGCGCATTCTGCGCAAATATGGCTACCCGCCCGATTTGCAGGATGCCGCCGTCCAGCAGGTGTTGGCGCAGGCCGAGGCAGTGTCGGCCGCGTGGTGCGCCTGACCCAAGCGGAACACCTCGCCGCGACCGGCGTGAGCCACCGCCCCCGCCTTACCCCGCCCGGGCGTCGTCGCCAATCTTGAGCCCCTTGGGCAGCGGAAAGCGCATCGTCTCCACCGGTCCGTCCATGCGCCGCACGGCAGTGGCACCCAGCGCCTTGAGGCGCTGCACGACGCCCTGCACCAGCGCTTCGGGTGCCGAGGCCCCGGCCGTGACACCCACGCGCGGGGCGTGCGCGAACCATGCGTCGCGCAGCTCGGAGGCATCGTCCACCATGTAGGTGGGCACGCCCAGGCGCTCGGCCAGCTCGCGCAGGCGGTTGGTGTTGGAGCTGCTCGGGCTGCCCACCACGATGACCACGTCCACCTGGCGTGCCAGCGCCTTGACGGCATCTTGCCGGTTCTGTGTCGCGTAGCAGATGTCTTGCTGCTTGGGCTCGCGCAGGTTCGGAAAGCGCGCACGCACCGCGGCCAGAATCTCGGCCGTGTCGTCCACACTGAGCGTGGTTTGCGTCACCACCGCCAGGCGCTCGGTCTGCGCGGGCTGCACGCGTGCGACGTCGGCCACCGACTCAACCAGGTGAACGCCGCCGTCGAGTTGGCCCATCGTGCCTTCGACCTCCGGGTGACCCGCGTGACCGATGAGGATGAACTCGTAGCCCTCGCGGCGCAGCTTGGCCACCTCCACGTGCACTTTGGTCACCAGCGGGCAGGTGGCGTCGAAGATGCGAAAGCCGCGCCGTTCGGCCTCGGCCTGCACGGCGCGGCTGACGCCGTGCGCGCTGAAGACGAGCACCGCACCGGCTGGCACATCGGCCAGGTCTTCGATGAAGACGGCGCCACGCTGGCGCAGGTCGTCGACCACATGGCGGTTGTGCACGATCTCGTGCCGCACGTAGATGGGCGCGCCAAACTTGGCCAGCGCGCGCTCGACGATCTCGATGGCGCGATCCACCCCGGCGCAAAACCCGCGCGGCTCGGCCAGCAGCACTTCCTGTACGACCGCCCCCATCACAACACCCCGATGATGTGGACCTCGAACCGCACCGGCTGGCCGGCGAGCGGGTGGTTGAAGTCGAACAGCACGGCGCCGTCGCCACGCACCTCGCGCACGACGCCGGCATACTGTCCCGCCCCATCTGGGGTGGGAAACTGCACCACGTCGCCAACGGCGTAGTGCTCGCTCGGGTCGCCCAGCTCGTCAAGCAGCTTGCGCGAGACCCACTGCAGCATCTCGGGTTGGCGCGGGCCGAACGCTTCGCCCGCGGGCAGCTCGAACGTGGCGTGCTCGCCTTCGGCCAATCCCAGCAGCCGCTGCTCCAGCGCCGGGGCCAGCTCCCCCGCACCCAGCGACAGGGTCGCGGGTTGGGCGGCAAACGTGTCGATAAATACCGCGCCGTCCGGGCCGGACAGGCGGTAGTGCAGCGTTAGAAAGGAACCGGGCTCGACGACGGGCATGATGGTGGGCCAAAATCGCCATTGTAGAAAACAGGGAGGAACCCCAGTGCGCGAATTGCCACCCGACGCTCGACCCCGAGAAAAATTGCTCAGCCGCGGCCCGCAGGCACTGGCCGATGCCGAACTGCTGGCGCTGCTGCTGCGCACCGGCGTCGCGGGCCAATCGGTGTTGCCGTTTGCCCAAAGCCTGCTGGAACGCTTTGGCGGTCTGGCCGCGCTGCTGCAGGCCACACCCGAGCAGCTCGCCGCCATCAAGGGACTGGGCCCGGCCAAACGGGCCGAGCTGCTGGCGGTGACCGAGATGGTGCGTCGCGCGCTGGCCCAGCGCCTGCGCGAGCGGCCGGTGTTGGACTCCCCCGCCGCCGTGGCCGACGTGCTGCGGCTGCAACTGGCGCACCGCCCGCACGAGGTGTTTGCGGTGCTGTTTCTGGACACGCAGCACCGGCTGATCGCGCTGGAGGAGCTGTTTCGCGGCACCCTGGACCAGACCAGCGTCTATCCGCGCGAGGTGGCGCTGCGGGCACTGCACCATGGAGCGGCGGCCGTGGTACTGGCGCACAACCACCCCAGCGGGGCGGCCGAGCCCTCGCGCGCGGACGAAGCGCTCACACGCAACCTCAAGGCGGCGCTGGCGCTGTTGGACATCCGGGTGCTGGATCACTTCATCGTCACGCGCGCGGGCTGCACCTCGATGGCCGAGCGCGGCCTGGTCTGATTCGGCTGCCCCCGGCGCGGCCCGGTCGCTTGGCCCACAATCGGCACCGCGATGAAAGTGCGAACACTGGCCGAACTGCGGCAAATCCATCAAGTGATGACGCAACGTGCGGCGCAAGCCGCGGCTGCGCGCGCCGCCGCCGAGGCCGCCCGCCGCGAGGCCGAGGAGCGCGCCCAGCGCGAGCGGCTGTTGTTCGAGCGTGCGGTCGGCCCTGTGCAGCGACTCGCGCCACATGGCCGCGTCGAGCTGCAACGCCCTCGGCCGCGCCCGGTGCCGCAGCAGCGCCAGGCCGACGAGCGTGCCGTGATGCACGAAGCACTCAGCGACGGCTTCGACGTCGAAACCCTGCTGCACACGGACGAACACTTGAGCTTTCGCCGCCCCGGCATCGGGCCAGACGTGGTCAGACGCCTACGCCTGGGGCATTGGTCGATTCAGGCAGAGATCGATTTGCATGGCCTGCGCACCGACGAGGCGCGCACGCAACTGGCCACGTTCGTGCGCGAAGCCCAGCGGCGGGGACTGCGCTGCATACGCGTGGTGCACGGCAAGGGGTTGGGCTCGCCCGGCAAGACGCCCGTGCTCAAAGGGCGCGTGCACAGCTGGCTGGTGCAAAAGAGTGAGGTCCTGGCCTTCGTGCAGGCGCGGCCGGCCGACGGTGGCGCGGGTGCGCTGATCGTCTTGCTGCGCGCCGGGGGACACCACCGGGCGTAACGGCGGGGGCCACGGCGCCGCAGCCCGCTTCACAGCGCCGCGCGGCGCAGGGTTTGCACCACCGGCGTGCGCAAGACGCCGCGCAGCGTCCACCACCCAGCCAGCAGTGCCAGGGCGGCACCCGCACCGACGCCGGCCAACGGCACCCAGACCGACACACGCCACTCGAAGTCAAAGACGAACCGCGCTAGCGCCCAGCCGACGATGACCGCCACGCCCGACGCGAGCAGCCCAGCGAGTGCCCCCACACCCAACAGCTCGGCCCGCTGCACACGGCGCAACACGGCCGACTGCGCCCCCAGCGCACGCAAAATGGCGTAGTCGCGCTCGCGCTCGGCACGCGTGGCCCCCACCGTCGCCAGCAGCACCACCACGCCTGCCGCCAGGCTGAAAGCAAACAAAAACTCCACCGCGCGGATCACCTGCCCCAGCACGCGCTGCACCTGGGCCACGGCGGCGCTCGTGTCCACATTGGTCACGTTGGGAAAACGCCGCAACAGCTCGCGATCGAACCCCGCCTGCTCGGGGGCGCGAAAGGCCGCGATGTAGGTATAGGGCACGTCGCCCGGCATGGCTGCGACCGGAAAGAGCGCAAAGAAGTTGACGTGCATCGACGCCCAGTCCACCTTGCGCAGGCTCGTGATGCGCGCCTCGTGCGCCACGCCCGCAATGTCGAAGGTCAGGCGCTGGCCCAAGCGCAGCCCCAGTGTGTCGGCCAGCCCGGTTTCGATACTGATGGCACCGGCTTCGTCGGGCTGCCAGCGCCCAGCGGCCAGTGGGTTGTGCGTGGGCAAATCGCGGCTGTACGACAGGTTGAACTCGCGCTCGACCAGCCGCTGCGCGCGGTCGCCCTGGAATTGCTCTGGCCTTACTGGTTGGCCGTCGATGGCCACCAGCCGCCCCCGCACCATGGGGTACCAGTCGTAGCGTGCCACGCCGTGTTCGCGCAGATGAGCACGGAATGCCTCGGCTTGATCGGGCTGGATATTGATGACGAAGCGGTTGGGTGCGTCCGGGGGTGTGGCGCGCCGCCAGCTGTCGATGAGGTCGGTACGCAGCAGTACCAGCAGCAGCAACGCCAGCAGCCCCACCGCCAGGCTGGCCACCTGCACCACTGCGTAGGCCGGTCGGGCCGTGATCTGGCGTGTCGCCAGCACCAGCCAACGCGGCGCGTGCGATTCGCGCACCAACACCCGCAGCAGCGACAGCGCCCCCCAGGCCACCCCGGCAAACACCGCTACGGCCACGGCAAAGCCACCCACCGCGATGCCCCCGAGCGTGATGTCGCCGCTGGCAACGAGCAGCAACAGCGCAAACCCGAGCGCACCGCCCACGAGCACCGCGAGGGACGCGGCGCGCACCCCGCCGATGTCGCGCCGGATGACGCGCAGCGGCGGCACCCGCGCCAGTTGCAACACGGGCGGCAGCCCGAACGCGGCCATCAACGTCAACCCCACACCCAGCCCCAGCCCCACGGGGCGCCAGCCCGGCAGCGGCAGGTCGGCCTGCAGCAAGCCGGACAGCCACCACACGAACACGAAGTGCACCGCCCAACCAATGAGCGTGCCCAGGACGGCCGCCGCCAGACCGGCCAGGCCGAACGCCACGGTGTACGAGCGCGCCATCGTGCCTTGAGCCAACCCCAGCACGCGCAGCATGGCGCAATCGTCCAAGTGGCGCTGGGCATACTGGCGCGCTGTCACCGCTACCGCGACCGCCGCCAGCAGCGCCGTCAGCAGCGCCACCAAGCTCAAGAACTGCTCGGCCCGGCGCAGGGTTTGCTGCAACTCGGGGCGGCCCGACTCCACGCTCTCGATCTGGGTGCCGCGCTCGCCTGTCGCGGCCACGCGGGCCTTGGCCCAGGCCTCGAAGCGGCGCACCGCCGCGTCGTCACCTGCCACGGCCAACCGGTATTGGATGCGGCTGGCCGGCTGGACCAGCCCCGTGGAGTCCAGGTCGGCCTCGGCGATCAACACCCGCGGCGCAAAGGTCAAAAAACCCGCGCCACGGTCGGGTTCGAACACAATGACGCGCGCGATGCGAAATACCCGCTCACCCAGCCACAAGGGCTGGCCCACGCGCAACCCTAGCATTTCGAGCAGCGCGGCATCGACCCACGCCTCCCCCTGGGCAGGCACACCCGGGCCGGGTTGGCCCACGCGGTCATCGGGGTCCAGCGCGGTGCGCAGCTCACCCCGCAACAGATACCCGGGCGCCACCGCCTTGAGCGAGACCAGCCGCGCCTCGCCGCCGTCGGCATCGTCGGCGCGCGCCATGGTTGGAAAGGTCGAGTGACGCGTCACCGACAGCCCGAGCGCTCGTGCCTGTTGCTCGTAATCGGTCGCCAAGGCATGGTCGCTGCGCAGCACCACGTCGCCCCCCAGCAACTGCCGCGCGTCGCGCTGCAGCCCCCCCTGCAGCCTGTCAGCAAAAAAAGCCACGGCCGTCAGCGCTGCCACCGCCAGCGCGATCGCCAGCACCAGCACCGTCAACTCCCCGGCCCGCCAGTCGCGCCACAGCGCGCGCCAGCCCAGCGCCCAGGCTGAGGGTGGGCGCAGCATGGACGGGTAAGCCGTGGATGGATTCACGCCGATACGACCGGCCCGGCGCTCACTTGGTTCCGAAGATACGGTCGCCCGCGTCACCGAGACCCGGGACGATGTAGCCGTGGTCGTTGAGCCCGCGATCCACCGCCGGCGTGTAGATGGGCACGTCGGGGTGATGGCCGTGGAAGTTGGCAATGCCTTCGGGGCACGCCACCAGGCACACGAAACGAATGGAGCGTGGCGTCAACCGTTTGAGCAAATCCACCGCCGCCACGGCCGAGTTGCCCGTCGCCAGCATCGGGTCGAGCACGATGACATCGCGCTCTTCCATGCCCGAGGGCATTTTGAAGTAGTACTCCACGGGCTTGAGGGTCTGCGGGTCACGGTACAGGCCAATGTGGCCCACGCGCGCGCTGGGCAACACCTCCAGCATCCCGTCCAGAAACCCGTTACCCGCGCGCAGGATGGACGCCAGCACGGTTTTCTTGCCATCGATGACGCGACCGGTGGTTTTTTCCAGCGGGGTCTCGATGTCGACCTCTTGCGTGGGCATGTCGCGCGTGACCTCGTAGGCCAGCAGGGCGCTCAATTCATGGATGAGCTGGCGAAAGGTCTTGGTGCTCGTGTCTTTGCGGCGCATCAGCGTCAGCTTGTGCTGCACCAGCGGGTGATCGATGATGTGTACTTGTCGCAGACTGGGTTCGCTCATGGCGGTGGAGTATCCCACACCAGCCGGTGCGCGTGGGTGTAGCACAAAAAGCGGGTGTGGGTGGCGCGGCCGATGGCGCAGGCCCTTGCCTTGTGCTTGCCTCTACATTCCATCCGAAACGTGAAAATTTACGTCTCGCGACTGATGGTGATCGTCGGAAACTTACCCGAATAGTCCTTGGCGCGCGCCGCCACTGCGATGGCCACCTGCCGCGCCGCTGCAGCGTATATCTTGGCGATCTCGCCCTCCGGGTCGGCCACCACGGTCGGGCGCCCGGTGTCGGCCTGCTCGCGGATCTGCCGGTTCAGCGGCAGCGCGCCCAGGTAGGCCGCGCCCAGCTCCTGGGCCATGCGTTTGCCGCCGTCGGCACCAAAAATGTGCTCCGTGTGTCCGCACTGCGGACAGCAATAGACGGCCATGTTTTCCACGATGCCCAGGATCGGCACGCCCACCTTCTGAAACATCGTGATGCCTTTGCGGGCGTCGAGCAAGGCAATGTCCTGCGGGGTGGTCACGATCACCGCCCCGGTCAGCGGCACGCGCTGCGACAGCGTGAGCTGGATGTCGCCGGTTCCCGGTGGCATATCCACCAGCAGGTAGTCCAAATCCTTCCAGTTGGTCTGCCGCAGCAGCTGCTCCAGCGCCTGGGTGGCCATGGGGCCGCGCCAGATCATGGCCTCGTCCTTGTCCACCAGAAAACCAATCGACATGACCTGCACGCCGTAGTTCTCCAGCGGCTCCATGGTCTTGCCGTCCAGGCTTTCCGGCCGCCCCTCGATGCCCATCATCATCGGCTGGCTGGGCCCATAGATGTCGGCATCCAGGATACCCACACGGGCCCCTTCCGCCGCCAGCGCCAGCGCCAGGTTGACGGTGGTGGTGCTTTTGCCGACGCCACCCTTGCCGGACGCCACCGCGATGACGTTCTTGACCTGCGGCAGCAGCTGCACGCCACGCTGCACCGCATGGGCCTGGATGCGGGTGACGATCTGCACCGACACGTTGTCCACGCCGGGCACGCCCTTGGCGGCCGCGATGAGCGCGCGCCGCAACTCGGGCCACTGGCTGCGCGCGGGGTAGCCCAGCTCGACCTCGAACGCCACATCACCGCCGCTGATTTGCAGGTTGCGCAGCGCCTTGGTGGAAACGAAATCCTTGCCGGTGTTGGGGTCGACGACGGTTTGCAGCGCGCGCTGCAGCACTTCGGGGTTGATGCTCATGGATCGGGTGTCTCCTGGTAACGGGTCAGTGTGGCCGATAACCGTGCAGTCTAGCCGCTGTCGGGCGATTTTCGCGCCGGCGCCGGCGAAGTGCCCTCAGTAAAATCGCGGACTTGTGCGACGGGTCACCTTTGCCCCTTGCCGGCCGCCCGATGGTCCGGCCCCGTTCGCCGTCACAGGACTGCCCCATGCCACAGCGCCGACTGTTCGTCACCACTGCCCTGCCCTACGCCAACGGCCACTTTCACATCGGCCACATCATGGAATACATCCAGGCCGACATCTGGGTGCGCACCCAGCGGCTGTTGGGGCACGAGGTGCATTTCGTCGGCGCCGACGATGCGCACGGCGCGCCGATCATGATCGCCGCGGAGAAGGCCGGCAAGACGCCCCAGCAGTTCGTGGCCGAGATTGCCGCCGGCCGCCAGGCCTACCTGGACGGCTTTCACGTGCGCTTCGACAACTGGCACAGCACCGATGCACCCGAAAACCACCAGCTCGCGCAGGACATCTACCGGGCGCTCAAGGGGGCGGGACTGATCGAGACCCGCACCATCGAGCAGTTCTACGACCCGGTCAAGGGCATGTTCCTGCCCGACCGCTACATCAAGGGACAGTGCCCGCGTTGCGGTGCTGCGGATCAGTATGGTGACGCCTGTGAAGCCTGCGGCGCGGTTTACACGCCCACGGAGCTGCGCCAGCCGTACTCCGCGCTGTCGGGCGCCACGCCGGAGCTGCGCCAGTCTGAGCACTACTTCTTCAAGCTGTCCGACCCGCGCTGCGTGCAATTTCTGCAGGACTGGACCAGCACCCCCGGGCGCCTGCAGCCCGAGGTGGTCAACAAAATACGCGAGTGGCTGGGTGACGGCTCGGGCGGGGCACTGAGCGACTGGGACATCAGCCGCGACGCACCTTACTTCGGCATCGAGATCCCGGACGCCCCGGGCAAGTACTTCTACGTCTGGCTCGATGCTCCCATCGGGTATCTGGCCAGCCTAAAAAACCATTTCGACAAGGGACAGGCCGCGCAGCACTGGCACGCCCCGTCGCGCACCGCACAGAGCTTCGACGAGTTCGTGGCCGACCCGGCAGTGGAACAGGTCCACTTCATCGGCAAGGACATCACCTACTTTCACACGCTGTTTTGGCCCGCCATGTTGCATTTTTCGGGCCGCAAAACGCCCGCGCACGTCTTCGTGCACGGCTTCATCACGGTCAGCGGCGAAAAGATGAGCAAGAGCCGCGGCACCGGCATCGACCCCATGCGCTACCTGCGCCTGGGACTCAACCCCGAGTGGCTGCGCTACTACCTGGCAGCCAAACTCAACCCGCACGTCGAGGACGTGGACTTCAACCCGGACGATTTCGTCGCTCGCGTCAACAGCGACCTGGTCGGCAAATACGTCAACATCGCCTCGCGCGCGGCGGGCTTCATCACCAAGCGCTTTGGCGGGCAACTGGGCGCCATCTCGCCCGACGGCGAGGCGCTGCTGGACACCCTGCAGGCCGCGCTGCCTGCGGTGGCGCAGCTGTGGGCCGAGCGCGAATACGGCAAGGCCGTGCGCGACATCATGGCCCTGGCCGACCGCGTCAACGCCTACGTGGATCAAAACAAGCCCTGGGAGCTGGCCAAGGACCCGGCCCTGAGCGAGCGCCTGCACGACGTCTGCACCACCTGCCTGGAGGCATTCCGGCTGCTGACGGCGATGCTGAAGCCGGTGTTGCCTGCCACCGCCGAGCGGGTGGAGGCCTTCCTGCGCTGCGCGCCGCTGGACTTCGACAACGCACGCCAGCCCTTGGGGGCCGGACACGCCATTGAGCCCTACAGTCACTTGATGCAGCGCGTCGATGCGAAGACCCTGGACGCGCTGTTCGAGCCGGCTGCGGCCCCAGCGGCAGCCCCGTCCGCGCCCGCGCCGGGCGGGGAGCCGATCGCCCCCACCATCACCATCGACGACTTTGCCAAGGTGGACTTGCGCATCGCGCGCATCGTCGCGTGCGAGCGGGTCGAAGGCTCGACCAAGCTGTTGCGCCTGACGCTGGACGTCGGCGAGGGCCGCACGCGGCAAGTGTTCTCTGGCATCGCCTCGGCCTACACGCCCGAGCAACTGGTGGGGCAACTGACGGTGATGGTGGCCAACCTTGCACCGCGTCAGATGAAGTTTGGCGTCAGTGAGGGCATGGTGCTCGCCGCGAGCGCCGCCGACGGCGGCCAACCTGGGTTGTTTCTGCTGCAACCCCACGACGGGGCCACCCCCGGCATGCGGGTGCGCTGAGCATCGCGTTGTGGATGGCGTACACTGCGGTCCGAATGGGTCCCACTCAGCGCCACCCCTCCCATCGCCGCTCCACCGGTCTGACGGCAAGGCGGCGTTTCATCACGCGGCTGCGCCACTGCGGCCCGCCCCATCCCCATCTCGCCGCCGAGGGGCTTTTCGCTTGCCAAACGTGGAATGGAGATGGGGATCATGGCGCAATGCAATGTTCACCGGTTTCGTCCCCGGCTGCTGGACGATCTTTCGGGTTATGACCGCACACGCCTGTGGCGTGACATCGGTGCAGGATTGACTGTCGGCGTGGTGGCACTGCCACTGGCCATGGCGTTT
>DYIC01000032.1:0-11458 GCA_020723845.1 Hydrogenophaga sp. | reverse complement strand
GGGGCTCGATGCGCTGGAATCACTCGCCCAAACGATCGAGCGGCGCGGCGGTACCCTCGTCATCGAGCAGCTGCACGCGCAGCCGCTGTCGCTGATGCAGCGCAGCGGTTTTCTCGAGCGCGTGCATGGCTGGTCTGCCTGCGCCGACCCATCCACGGCGGGGCCCGCCTAAAATGCGCGCGTCGTTTTGTTGGATTGCGCACCACCATGAACCCGCTTGGTTTGCCTGATTACGTCTCGGACGCCACCCAGTTCCTCGAATCGCTCAAGCGCAACAAGCCCAGCCTGGAGGCCGAACAGCGCGCGGGCCGAGCCCTGCTGTGGGATCGGCCGCAGGATCGCGACTTCTGGCGCGAAGCGCAGCACGCCCGCGTGCCGCAAAAGCCCTACGTCTACCAAACCGAGCCGTCGCTGAAGTGAACGGCCCATTGGCCGAGCTCCCGCCTGCGCCCGCGCCAGCGACCGACCCACCGGCCGTGGTGGATCAGGTCGCGATCGCGCGCCTGTACGGCGAGCCCCTGTTTGCGCTGCCGCAGGACCTGTACATCCCGCCGGATGCGCTCGAGGTCTTTCTCGAGGCGTTCGAGGGACCGCTGGACCTGCTGCTGTACCTGATCCGGCGGCAAAACTTCAACATCCTCGACATCCCCATGGCCGAGGTCACGCGCCAATATCTCGGGTATATCGAGCAGATTCGTCAGCGCAACCTCGAACTCGCTGCCGAATACCTGCTGATGGCGGCCATGCTCATCGAGATCAAGTCGCGCATGCTGCTGCCCCCGACGCCCAGCGCCGACGGCACGGAGCCCGAGGACCCGCGCGCGGAACTCGTGCGCCGCCTGCTGGAGTACGAGCAAATCAAGCTGGCCGCGCGCCAGCTCGAGGCGCTGCCGCAACTCGGGCGCGATTTCTGGCGCGCGCAGGTGCACATCGAGCAGTCGCTCACCCCGCGCTGGCCCGAGGTGTGCGTGGACGACCTGCGGGCGGCCTGGCGTGATATCCTGCGCCGGGCCCGACTCGCGCAGCGGCACACCATCACGCGCGAGACGCTGTCGGTACGCGAGTCGATGAGCGCGGTGCTGCGCGCGCTGCAGGGGCGCCGCTTCGTCGAGTTCACCGAGCTGTTCGACCCCGCGCGCGGTGTGGCGGTGGCCGTGGTCACCTTCGTTGCCATGCTCGAGCTGGCCAAGGAACACCTGATCGAGCTGACGCAGGCCGAGGCCTACGCCCCCATCTACGTCCGCTTGGCCTACGTGCCCTCTTGACCGGACACGCCCATACCGCTTGACCACGCCGCCACCATGACCGATTCCACCCCGAACCCGGCCCCACCACGCGACTACGACGTGCTCATCATCGGCAGCGGTCTGGCCGGACTGGCCACGGCCCTGCTGCTGCCCAGCGACTGGCGCGTGGCCATCGTCACCAAACGCTCCATCGCAGACGGCTCCAGCGGCTGGGCCCAGGGGGGGATCGCCGCCGTGCTGGCCGACGACGACAGCTTCGAGCAGCACATCCAAGACACGATGATCGCGGGTGCCGGCCTGTGCGATCCGGCCGCCACGCGCTTCACGGTCGAGCACGCACCCGAGGCGATCGCCTGGTTGCGCGAGTTGGGCACGCCCTTCACGGCCGAAGGCGACGGCCTGCACCTGACGCGCGAGGGTGGCCACAGCGCGCGCCGCATCGTGCACGCGGCGGACGCGACCGGCGCGGCCATCCAGCAAACACTCATCGAGCGGGTGCGTGCCGCCCGTCACATTGACGTGTTCGAAACCCACGCGCTGGTCGACCTGATCCTGAGCGACCGCCACGCCGCGCGCCGCGAACTGCCGCGGCGGGTGCTGGGCGCGTATGTGCTGGACGAGGCCACCGACACCATCGAGGTCTTTGCCGCCCCGCACACGGTGCTGTGCACGGGGGGCGCAGGCAAGGTGTATCTCTACACCTCCAACCCGGACACGGCCACGGGAGACGGCATCGCCGCCGCCTGGCGAGCGGGCTGCCGGGTAGCCAACATGGAGTTCATCCAGTTCCACCCCACCTGCCTGTACCACCCCAAGGCCAAGAGCTTTCTGATCAGCGAAGCCGTGCGCGGTGAAGGCGGCATCCTCAAGCTGCCCCCCCACCTGGGCAGCCACCGCTTCATGCCCGACCACGACCCGCGCGCCGAGCTGGCACCGCGCGACATCGTGGCACGCGCCATCGACTTCGAGATGAAAAAGCACGGCATCCCGTGCGTCTATCTCGACATCTCGCACCAGCCCGCGGCGTTTTTGCACGAGCATTTTCCCAACATCCTCCAACGCTGCGCCGAGCTGGGCATCGACATCACGCGTGAGCCCATCCCGGTGGTGCCTGCTGCCCACTACACCTGCGGCGGGGTGGTGACCGACCTGCGCGGCCGCACCGACCTGCCCGGCCTGTACTGTGTGGGCGAGGCCAGCTACACCGGGCTGCACGGCGCCAACCGGCTGGCCAGCAATTCGCTGCTGGAATGCCTGGTGTTTGCCCGCGCCGCCGCGCGTGACATGGCGGCGCAAGCGCGCATCCCCACGGCGCCCGTGCGGCCGTGGGACGACAGCCGCGTCATCGACGCCGACGAGCAAGTCGTCATCAGCCACAACTGGGACGAGCTGCGCCGCTTCATGTGGGACTACGTGGGCATCGTGCGTACCGACAAGCGGCTGGAGCGTGCCGCGCACCGCATCGCCCTGCTGCAGGCCGAAATCCAGGAGTTTTATGCGCGCTTTCACGTCAGCCGCGACTTGCTGGAGCTGCGCAACCTGGTGCAAGTGGCCGACCTGATCGTGCGCTGCGCCCAGCTGCGCAAGGAAAGCCGCGGCCTGCACTATAGCCGCGACTACCCCTACACCCTGCCGCAGGCGCGACCCACCCTCCTCACGCCCGACGCCCGATGAGCGCCCGCCCTGCTACCCCATGGCTGGCCTACGGGTCGCTGGCGGCCAGCATGGCACTGGTGGGCAGCTACGTGGCCCTGTCCAAACCGCTGGTGGCGGCGCTGCCGGTGTTTCTGCTGGCGTGGCTGCGCTACCTGATCGGCGCGGCCGCCATGGTGCACTGGCTGCGCAAACCGGCGTCGGAGCCGGCGCTCGACCGGCGCACGCACGGGCTGCTCTTTCTACAGGCCCTGCTGGGCAATTTTTTGTTTTCGCTGTGCATGCTGTTTGGCGTCAGCCTGACCACGGCCAGCGCCGCTGGCGTCATCATGGCGGCCATTCCCGCCGTGGTCGCGCTGCAGTCGGCGCTCTTCCTGCGCGAGCGGCTGGACATGCGATCCGGTACCGCGGTGGTCTTGGCGGCCGTCGGCATCGGGCTGTTTTCGCTCGACAAGGCCGCCCCCGGCGCCGCCGCGGCGCACGGCATGTGGCTGGGCGTGCCGCTGCCACTGTGGGGCAACGCGCTGGTCTTTGCCGCTGTCGTGTGTGAGGCCGCCTACGTCGTCATCGGCAAGCGGCTGACCGGTCAACTGGGCGCGCGGCGCATCGCGGCGATCATCAACCTGTGGGGCCTGGCGCTCATGACGCCGCTGGGCCTGTGGGCCGCGCTGCGCTTCGACGGCTGGGCGCTGCTGTCGCTGGGCCTGTGGGCGCTGCTGCTATTTTATGGCCTGGCCGCCAGCGTCTGGACGGTGTGGCTGTGGATGACGGGCCTGCGCCACGTACCCGCCGCCCGGGCTGGCGTATTCACCGTGATGCTGCCCGTCAGCGCGGCCACGATCGGTATGCTGTTCATGGGCGAACAGCTAACGCCGCTGCAGTGGCTGGCGTTTGGCGTGGCGCTGGTGGGGCTGGTGGTGGCGACCCTGCCCGGGCGCACGCCTACGCGCACCACAGACCCGTCGGCTGGGTGATGCCCATCCACAACGCCCAGCCGGACGTGGCCGCCAGCGCCAACCCGGCCAACCGGATGCCCCAGCCACCGGAGCGCGCCTGCGCCAGCCGCAGCAACAGCCACGGCCCTGCCGCCAGCGACACCATGGTCCCAATGGCAAACGCGGCCATGATGGCAGCGCCCGATAACGCCGACGCCGACAACGACGCCACCAGCAACGCCGAGTAGAGCAGCCCACAGGGCATCAACGCCCAGCCGAGCCCGAGCGCCACGGGCGCGCGCGCGCCCAAGCGGGCCATGACCGGACGCACCCGCCGCCAGACGGCCTGCGCCCAGCCATCCAGAAACGCCGGCTGCCGCGCCTGCCACAACAGCACCAGCCCGAGCACGAACGCCGCCACGTGCATCATGGTCCACACCGGCCGCAGCACCGCGGTCTGCTGCCCCAGCCAGCCCATGCCCTGTACCGTGCCGCCCGCCAACGCCCCCAGCAGCGCATAGCCGGCCAGCCGGCTGAACTGCCACGTCCACAGCGCCCGCTGCGGGTGCGGGCCAGCGGCACGGGCAATACCCGCGCAGGCGGCACCACACATGGTCACGCAGTGCGGGCCGCCGACCAGCCCCATCACCAGGGCCGACAGCGTCATCGAGGTCAGCATGGCACGATGCTAACAGCCCGCGGCTGGGCCTGCCGGTAGCACCTCAAATGATCTTGGAAAACCGCGCCCGGTCTTGATCGACCTGCAAGTAGCGGTCGAACACCATGGCGACGGCGCGCACCAAATACCAGCCCGTGGGCGTCACTTCGATGTGGGCATCGCCGATGCGTACCAGCCCATCGCGCTCGAACGCGCGCAGCTGCTCCAGCTCGCGCGCGAAGTGCTGGCGAAAATCGATCAGGTGCGCCAGATTGATCGACTCGAAATCGACCAACCCCTGGCACATGATGGCCATGATCACACTGCGGCGCAACAGATCCTCGCGCGTCAGCGCCAGCCCGCGCACGATGGGCAGCCGCCCTTGGTCGAGCGCGTCGTAGTACTCCTCCAGCGTCTTGGCATTTTGGCTGTAGGTGGCGCCGATGCGGCCAATGGCCGATACCCCCAGCGCGATCAGGTCGCAATCGGGCTGCGTGCTGTAGCCCTGAAAGTTGCGGTGCAGCCGCCCCTGCCGCTTGGCCACCGCCAGCGCATCGTTGGGCAACGCAAAATGGTCCATGCCCACGTACACATAACCCACGGCACTCAGATGGTCGAGCGACAGCGACAACATGGCCAACTTGTCCGCCGGACTGGGCAACTCCGCCGCGTGGATGCGCCGCTGCGGCTTGAAGCGCGCCGGCAGATGCGCATAAGCGTAGAGCGCGATGCGATCCGGCCGCAGGCGCTCGACGAGCTCGAGCGTGCGCCGAAACGACTCTGGGGTCTGCTGAGGCAGTCCGTAAATGAGGTCGACGTTGACCGACTCAAAGCCGATCTCGCGCGCCGCGGCCACGAGGGCGAACACCTGCTCGGCCGGCTGAATCCGGTGCACCGCCCGCTGCACCGCGCCATCGAAGTCCTGCACGCCAAAACTCAGGCGGTTGAACCCCAGTTGGTGCAGATGGGCCAAGCGCTGCGCGGTCACCGTGCGGGGGTCGACCTCGATCGAATACTCGCCCCCAGGGACGAGTTCGAAGTGGCGCCGGATCATCGCCATCAGGTCGGACAACTCCGCGTCGCTGAGGAAGGTCGGCGTGCCCCCCCCAAGGTGCAGCTGCGTCACGCGGTGCCCGCGCCCGACGTGTTCGGTCTGCAATTCCAGCTCGCGCGACAGGTAGCGCAGGTACTCCGCCGCGCGTTCGTGGTGCTTGGTCACCACCTTGTTGCATGCGCAGTAGTAGCACAGCGACTCGCAAAACGGGATGTGTACATACACCGACAGCGGCAGCGCCAGCGACCCCGCTCGCCGCTGTTGCAGGGCTTGCACGTAGTCACGCTCGGTAAACGCTTCGACAAACCGGTCCGCCGTCGGGTAGGACGTGTAGCGCGGGCCCGGAATGTCGAACCGGCGCAGCAGATCTTCGTCGATGACGTGTTTCACGGCGGGCAGCTCCATAGGCGACGAACTGTGCACCAGCGTAGCCTTGCGTGGGTTGACGTGAGTCAAACCCCCTGCGGGAGCGACGTTCCCCAAAACCCTGCAGGGCATGGGCCCACCGCACGGGGCGGCACGCGCATCGGTTTGTTATGATCGGGCGCATATCGTTCATGGCGAGTCTGCGCCTCGTTTCACCCACCTCTGCCTCACACCGGCCCCCATCGCCTCATGGATCTGCACAGCATCAAGGTCGCCTGCTCCAGCTGCAACCTGCGCGAGCTCTGCATCCCGGTCGGCCTCAAGCCGGACGAGATGGAGCAGCTCGACAACCTGATCAGCACGCGTCGCCGGGTGCGGCGGGGCGGGACCCTGTTTGCCGCGGGCGACGGCTTCACGTCGCTGTACGCGGTACGATCCGGATTTTTCAAGACCGTGGTCACGACGGCGGACGGCCGCGATCAGGTCACCGGGTTTCAAATGGCGGGCGAAATCCTGGGGCTCGATGGCATCGTGCAGGACAAGCACTCGTGCTCGGCCGTGGCGCTCGAAGACGCCGAGGTGTGCGTGCTGCCATTCGACAAGCTCGAGCAGCTCTCGCGCGAGTTCAGCACGCTGCAGCACCACGTACACCGCATCATGAGCCGCGAGATCGTACGCGATCAAGGCGTCATGCTATTGCTGGGCAGCATGCGCGCCGAAGAACGACTGGCGGCTTTTTTGCTCAACCTCGTGCAGCCCCTGCATTCGCGCGGCTTTTCACGCACCGAGATGGTGTTGCGCATGACGCGCGAGGAAATCGGCAGCTACCTGGGAATGAAGCTCGAGACGGTCAGTCGTACGTTTTCGCGCTTTCAGGACGAGGGCATCATCGAAGTCAAGCAGCGCTACGTTCGCATCCTCGACCCGGACGCGCTCGCGGCCATTGTCAACCAGAGCCGCGAGGAGAATTAAGCGGGGAGTTGAGCGGCGCGTTGCGCGCGCAGTCAGCCGGGCGCTGATCTGGCGGCACCGGGCAGCGGTTGATTTCCCACGGCGACAGCGACAACAGCGTGGTAAGCGCGCTCGACGCCATGGTCAGCGCCCAAAAAATGAAGAACGCGACCGTGTAGACCGCCTGCCGCGACCAACCGAGCGATTCGCCCGCCCAGTGCAGATCGTGGGGATCGACGAAGGCGAACACCACCATTTCGATCACAGCCGCCATCAAAAAAGCGGGCCAAGCAATCCACATCACGCGTTGGGCCAGCATCGACAGTCTCCTCTTTGTTGTTGCCCCGCGCCGCCTCAATCGTCTTTAGGCAACGTCGGGGACACGACGTGGTTACGCGCCTGGTTGGCAGGCAGCACCGCTTTTTCGGCCTGCAGGCGCTCCTCCGGCGTCATGCGCTCCGGCGCGACCGCGACCGGCGCCGGCATCGCCTCGCGCGGCAGCACGGGGTCTGGATTGCGCACGGCGATCGTGACCGTCACGATGGACGCGATCACGACCACCAAGGGGCCACCGATGACCATCCAGACCATGGGCTCGCGGTACCAGGGTCGGGAAGGGGCGGATGACGCGGAGGGCGTACCAGACATGGTGGACATAGTGTAGGCCTTTGGCGAGTACTTTGGGATACGGATCAACCCGAATACCCTGGGGGGTCATCGGGGTATCAGGAAGGTGGTTTTCTCGCGCACGGCGATCGAGCCGTCGGCGGTGCGGAAAGTCATAACGATGGGGTGAGAGCCGGGCTGCAACCCCGGGGGAACCTGCACACGTACCGGCACCGAGCGCACCTCGGTGGGCAGCAGATGTACGACGGGATCCGACGCGAGCGTCACCCCCGGCAAGCCCTCGACCGCCACCTGCAGCTCGCGCTCGGACTCGGACGCGTTCATGAACTGCACGCGGTAGACGTTTTCGATCCGGCCCATCTCGACCATGCGGGCCAGCGCGCCACGGTCCCGGATGACGTCGACCTTGAGCGGTACCCGCATCCACAGACTGACACCGAGCGCCGCCACGATGGTGAGCAAAATGGCACTGTAGATCAAGACGCGCGGACGAAACGCGCGCCGGATCATCTGCGCCCCCGTCCAGCCATGGGTCATGCCGTTTTGGGTGGAGTATTTGATCAGCCCCTTCGGGTAACCCATTTTCTCCATCACCTCGTCGCACACGTCGGCGCACGCCCCACAGCTGATGCACTCGTACTGCAAGCCGTTGCGGATGTCGATGCCGGTGGGGCACACCTGCACGCACAGCGTGCAATCGATGCAGTCGCCCAAGCCCAGCGCCTTGGGGTCGGCGGAGCGCTTGCGGGCCCCACGGGGTTCCCCGCGCGCCGCGTCGTAGGTCACGATCATCGTGTCCTTGTCGAACATAGCGCCCTGGAAGCGCGCGTACGGGCACATGTATTTGCACACCTGCTCGCGCATGTAGCCGGCGTTGCCGTAGGTGGCAAAGCCGTAGAAGAAAATCCAGAACGTCTGCCACGGCCCCAGGTCCCACGTCAGCAGCGCCTGGCCCAGCTCGCGTATCGGGGTGAAGTAACCGGCAAAGGTAAACCCGGTCCACAGCCCCACCGCGATCCACGCCAGTTGCTTGCCGGTCTTGCGCACGATCTTGTTGGCGTTCCACGGCCCCTGGTCCAGCCGCATGCGTGCCGAGCGATCACCCTCGAACAGCTTTTCCAGCCACAGGTAGATCTCGGTGTACACGGTTTGAGGACAGGCGTACCCACACCACAGCCGCCCAGCGATGGCGGTGAACAAAAACAGCAACAGCGCCGACACCACCAAAATACCCGTCAGGTAAATGAAGTCCTGCGGGTACAACACCAGACCAAAAATGTAGAAACGCCGTGCTTCCAGGTCAAACAGCACCGCCTGGCGCTCACCCCACGTCAGCCATGGCAGCCCATAAAACACAAGCTGCGTCAGCCACACGAAAAACCAGCGCCATTTGGCAAACAGCCCCGAAACGGAACGGGGGTAGATTTTTTGGCGCGCCGCGTAGAGTGAGACTTCGACCTCTTGGTCGGTCATGGCGGTGGGGTTCGGGTTGCTGCCCATGGGATGCACTCCACAAATGAGAAAACCGGCCCGGAACCTATTGTAGTACCCGGGCCGGTATCAGCGCCTTGATGTTACGCAAACCGCATCACTGCGCGTGCGACAACTTCCAGACGTAGGCGGTCAGCACGTGGATCTGGTCTTGCGTCAACAACGCGCTTTGCGCCGGCATCACGTTGTTGAAGCCCTGGTTGATGGCACGGACGATGGCCTCCTCGCCCCAGCCGTGCAGCCAGATCTGGTCGGTGAGGTTGGGCGCCCCGGTGGCATGCATGCCCTTGCCGTCCGGCCCGTGGCAGGCCGCGCACGCCCCCCACTTGGCCGCCCCCTGCGAAGCACGAACGCTGTCGTGTGGGCTACCTGAGAGGCTCAACACGTAGTGAGCGAGGTTGCGCACGTCCTCAGCCGTGCCGACGGCGGCAGCCATCGGCGGCATGATGCCCTGCCGGCCCTCGACGATTGTCTTGTGGATGTACTCGGGGCTACCGTCACCGCCCAGCCAGTCGGCATCCGTCAGGTTGGGGAAGCCCTTGCTGCCGCGGGCATCCGAACCGTGGCACTGCGCGCAGTAGTTCATGTACAGGCGCTCCCCCACGGCCATGGCCTGCTGGTCTTTGGCCAAGTCCTTCGGGTCCATGCCGCGAAACTTGGCGTACAGCGGCTCCACCGCTGCCAGCGCCTTGGCCCGCTCGGCCGCCCACTGCTCGTGCGACGACCACTTCAGCACCCCTTGCCACTGGCCGAACATCGGGTACAGCAAGCCGTAGCCCAATGCAAACAGCACCGTGATGATGAACAGGTACACCCACCACCGCGGCAAGGGGTTGTTCATCTCGCGCAGGTCGCCGTCCCAGACGTGCCCGGTGGTGTTGTCGGCGGCGGGCATGACGCGGGCCTTGCTGCTGACCCACAGGAAGAAGGCGCACACCAGGATGCTGATGACGGTGAGGCCCGCCACGAACAGGTGCCAGAAATCGCTCGTGAAGTCACTCATGATGGTTCTCCGGATGGGGACTCACTCGCTCTGGAACGGCAACTGGGCAGCTTCTTCGAAACGGCGCTGGTTCTTGCGCGACCACGCCCACACCCAAATGCCGACGAAAGTCACGAGGCTCAGCACCGTGACGATGACGCGCATATCGTTGATGTCCATGGTGAAATCCCCGTTGGTCGTGGTCACTGGGCGCTGCTGGCCGCCGGCTGGGCGGGCGCTTGCGCGGTTTGGGCGGCTTGCTGTACCAGCTTGTCCCACGAACGCGCGGTGCCCAAGCCTTGCAAGTACGCAATCAAGGCCTCCATCTCGGTCTTGCCACGCACCTCATCGGCGGCTTTGGCGATCTCTTCGTCGGTGTAGGGCACACCGAGCTTGCGCAGCGCCTGCATCTTGGCGGGCAGCGACTCGGCGTCCACCGTGCGGCGCTCCAGCCACGGGTAGGCGGGCATGTTGGACTCGGGCACCAAGTCGCGCGGGTTGATCAGGTGCACCCGGTGCCACTCGTCCGAGTAGCGGCCGCCCACGCGCGCCAGATCCGGACCCGTACGCTTGGAGCCCCACTGGAACGGGTGGTCGTAGACGAACTCACCCGCGACCGAGTACGGGCCATAGCGCAGCGTCTCGGCATGGAACGGACGCACCATCTGCGAATGGCAGACATAGCAACCCTCGCGCACGTAGATGTCGCGCCCGGCCAGTTGCAGCGCCGGGTAGGGCTTGACGCCCTCGATCGGCTTGGTGGTCGAGTGCTGGAAAAACAGCGGGACGATCTCTACCAACCCCCCGACCGATACCACCAGCGTGATGAGGACGATCATGAGGAAATTGTTGGTCTCGATGCGCTCGTGACCGCTGGGCTTGTGGTCTTGTGCAGCCATGGTGTTTCCCTTTCCTCCATCAGTGAGCCGGGGCGGGGATGGCCACGGGCTCGATCTTGCCCTGCGTGGCGGTCTTCCAGACGTTCCACGCCATCACGAACATGCCAGCCAGGTACAGCACGCCACCCAGCAAGCGGATCACATAGAACGGATAGCTGGCCTTGACGGACTCGACGAAGGTGTAGGTCAGCGACCCATCGGGGTTGACGGCACGCCACATCAGGCCCTGCATGACGCCGGCGATCCACATGGCGGCGATGTAGAGCACGATGCCGATGGTGGCGACCCAGAAGTGCAGCTCGATGGCCTTGACGCTGTACATCTGCTTTTGCCCAAACAGGCGCGGAATCAGGTAGTACATCGAGCCCATGGTCACCAAGCCCACCCAGCCCAGGGCACCGGAGTGCACGTGGCCGATGGTCCAGTCGGTGTAGTGGCTCAGGGCGTTGACGGTCTTGATCGACATCATCGGTCCTTCGAACGTGGACATGCCGTAGAACGACAGCGACACGATCAGGAAGCGCAGGATCGGGTCATCACGCAGCTTGTGCCACGCGCCGGACAGCGTCATGATGCCGTTGATCATGCCGCCCCA
>DYIC01000095.1 GCA_020723845.1 Hydrogenophaga sp. | reverse complement strand
GCCACCACGCGTCCGGCCAACACCTCGGCGGTGAGCGCGGGCAGGCGGTCCTGGACGGCCGGGTGTTGGGCAAAAGCCTCTCGCAGACCACTGTCGATGCGCTCCCACATCCACGCTTTGGCCTGCTGCTGGCGGCGCGCCTGCCATCGGCCGTTGGCCTGCTGCAGGTGCCGGAATTCGCTGACGAGTCGCCAAAACTCGGCCACGCCCTGCCCCGACAGGGCACTGAGCTGGATGACGCGCGGATGCCACAGCGCCTCGTCGTGGTGCGCGGTGTCGGGTCGGCCGTGCAAGCCAAGCAGGCGCAGTGCCGACGTGATCTGCGCCTGGGCGCGGGTCGCGGCATCGGCGTCGAGGTCGGCCTTGTTGATCACGACCAAATCGGCCAGCTCCATGATGCCCTTTTTGATCGCCTGCAGGTCGTCACCGGCGTTAGGCAGCTGCAACACGCAAAACATATCGGTCATGCCGGCCACGGCGGTTTCGCTCTGCCCCACGCCTACCGTCTCGACGATCACGACGTCGTAGCCGGCCGCCTCGCACACCAGCATCGCTTCGCGCGTCTTGGCGGCGACACCGCCGAGGTTGCCACCACTCGGGCTGGGACGGATGTAGGCGCGCTCGTGCGTCGAGAGCCGCTCCATGCGCGTTTTGTCACCAAGGATGGAGCCGCCCGAGACGCTGCTGCTTGGGTCCACCGCCAGCACCGCCACCCGGTGCCCCAGGCCGATCAGGTGCAGGCCCAGCGCCTCGATGAAGGTGCTCTTGCCCACCCCGGGCACGCCGCTGATCCCTAAGCGAAAAGCGCGCCCGGCGTGCGGCAGCAGCGCGTTGAGCAGCGCGTCGGCCTCGCGCCGATGGTCGGGGCGGGTCGACTCCAACAACGTGATCGCCTTGGCAACGGCACGCCGCTGCGTGGCACCATCGCCATGCAGGATACCCTGCAGCCAGACCTGGGCTGGCGCTGCGCACGCCGCGTCGCTCACGCCAGCGCTTCCTTGATTTTTTCCAGCACGTCTTTGGCACTGGCCGGAATGGGCGTGCCGGGGCCATAAATGCCCTTGACCCCCGCCTCATACAGAAACTCGTAATCCTGCCGCGGAATCACGCCACCGACGAAGACGATGATGTCGTCGGCCCCTTGCTGGCGCAGCGCCTCGATGATGGCGGGCACCAGCGTCTTGTGTCCAGCGGCCAGGGTCGAGATCCCCACCGCGTGCACGTCGTTTTCGATGGCCTGGCGCGCGCACTCCTCGGGCGTCTGGAACAGCGGCCCGATATCGACGTCGAAACCGAGGTCGGCGTAAGCGGTGGCCACCACTTTGGCGCCACGGTCGTGCCCGTCTTGGCCCAGCTTGGCGATCATGACGCGCGGGCGGCGCCCGTACTGCTCGGCAAAGGCAGCGATTTCCTGTTTGAGCTTTTCCCAGCCCTCGGCGGAATCGTAAGCGGCAGCGTACACCCCGGTCACCTTTTGTGTGTCGGCGCGGTGGCGCCCAAAGACCTTCTCCAGCGCATCGGATACCTCACCCACGGTGGCACGCAGGCGTACCGCGTCGATCGTCAAGGCCAGCAGGTTGCCTTGCCCACTTTGCGCGCACGCCGTCAACGCGTCGAGCGCGCGCTGCACGGCCGCGTTGTCACGCGTGGCACGGATGTGCTGCAAGCGGGCGATCTGCGCCTCGCGCACCTTGAGGTTGTCCACCTCGAGGATCTCCACCGGATCCTCTTTGGCCAGCCGGTATTTGTTGACACCGACGATGACGTCCTTGCCCGAGTCGATGCGGGCTTGCTTTTCGGCGGCACTGGCTTCGATCTTGAGCTTGGCCCAGCCACTCTGCACCGCGCGCGTCATGCCTCCCATGGCGTCGATCTCTTCGATCAGCGCCCACGCCTTGTCGGCCATCTGCTGCGTCAGCGCCTCCATCATGTAGCTGCCGCCCCAGGGGTCGATGACGTTGGTGATGTGCGTCTCCTCCTGCAAGATGAGTTGCGTGTTGCGCGCGATGCGCGCCGAAAACTCCGTGGGCAGCGCGATCGCCTCATCGAACGAATTGGTGTGCAGGCTCTGCGTACCACCGAAGACGGCCGCCATCGCCTCGATGGTGGTGCGCACGATGTTGTTGTAGGGGTCCTGCTCGGTCAGGCTCCAGCCCGAGGTCTGGCAGTGCGTGCGCAGCATCAGGCTCTTGGGTTTCTTGGCGCCAAAGCCCTTCATGATCCGGCACCACAGCAGCCGCGCGGCGCGCATCTTGGCGATCTCGAGGTAGAAGTTCATCCCGATCGCCCAGAAAAACGACAACCGCCCGGCAAAGTCGTCGACGTCCAGCCCCTTGGCCAGCGCGGTCTTGACATACTCCTTGCCGTCCGCCAGCGTGAAGGCCAGCTCCAGCGCCTGGTTGGCACCCGCCTCCTGCATGTGATAGCCCGAGATGCTGATCGAGTTGAACTTGGGCATGTGCCGCGCCGTGTACTCGATGATGTCGCCGATGATGCGCATCGACGGCTC
>DYIC01000094.1 GCA_020723845.1 Hydrogenophaga sp. | reverse complement strand
GCGTACCTGTTCGCCATCCACTTCGCCGCCAGTTCCAGCACCGCAGGCGTGAGCGCCTGCATGCCGTTCTGCGCCATGATCCGCCGGCACTCCTCGGCCAGCTCCACCGCCTCGCGGTAGTTACCCTTGCGGCAGGCCTGCCAGAAGGCGGTCACCAGTTCCTTGTCGGTGATGTCGCCGAAGGCAGGCCGGATCACGTGGGCATAGGTCTCGGCGCGGTCCAGATGCCGGGTGCCCGCGCGCTTGGCGCCGATCCGGCTGCCCAGCTGCACCAAAAGCGGCCGGGTGCGCGCGTCGCTGAACTTGCGGGTGTAGAGCTCGGTGCCGATCAACAGCACCGCAAAGCCGCACTCGTCGGCCAGATACCGGATGGTCTCCAGCACCCGCCAGGAGAGCTTGTTGGCCTCGTCCACCACCAGCATCACCCGCTCGGCCTGCGCGCCGCGCCGCAGCACGCGGTCGGCGCTGCCCGGCCCATCCATGCCGATGGCCGCCGCCACCGCCGCAAGCAGCTGGTGGCGCGTCATCCCGTCCCAGGCGGCGATGCGGATCGCCCCCAGTTTGGCCGCCACCGCGCGGCCCGCCATGGTCTTGCCGGTGCCGGCAGGGCCGGTGATCTCGCCGATCGGGTTGTCGCTGGCCATCACCAGATCGGCCAGCGCCAGCGCCTCTTTCACTGCCTTCGTTTCTCGGATATCCTTCACGTTGCTTCCTCACGTCATGCCATCAACTCCCGGCGCGCCGCCTGCCAGCGGCCGCCGGACCTCAAAACCCCAGCGCCCGCGCGGCCTTCGTCTCCTCGTCCTCGAAGGCCAGCCTTGTGAGCGCCTCGGCCTCTTTGGCCGCCTTGGCCCGCGCCATCAGCGCCTTGGCCTGCTCTGAGAGCTCAGCACGCGCCCGCGCATAGGCGCGCGCCATGTCGGCCAGCTCGCCGCTGGCCTCCACCACCTCGGCGGCCTCGCTGGCGCGGTCCAGCGTCGCCTGCAATCCGAGCATCTGCGCCCGGAAGCCCGCCACCTGCGCCTGATCCAGCACGCCGCCGGCCTGCTCCACCTTCTCGGCCATCAACAGCCGCAGCGCCTGACGGCGGCGGCCCGCTTCCTTCGCCCCGGCCTCGTCCAGAATCCCGAACACCCGCTCCGGCGCCGCCGCGCCCAGCACCTCGCCCTTGTGGATGACCAGCAGCGCCTCGAACTCCGGCGCCGCGATGCGCGGGTAGGCCACCTCCACGCGGCCCTCGATCCCCATCAGGAAGTCCGCCGTCCAGGTCATGCCGCGGTACTGGATTGCGCCGCGGCTCACCGTGCGCACCTCGCGGTCGGCAAAGGCCAGCATCAGCGCCACCCGGTCGATGCGCATCGGCTTCCAGCCCGCATCGAGCGCGCGGTCGATCTTCTGCTGCGGGGAGAGGCCGCCCATCGCCTCGCCGCCCTGCGGCGTGGCGTGGTAGTCATCCAGCGTCGCAGCCAGCCACTGCCGCACCGCCTCGTAGTCGCTCACCACCGGGTTTTTGCCCAGGCTGGCCACCTTCTTGGCCATGCGGTTACCGCCCACATAGCCCAGCCACCAGCCCAGCCAGCGCCCGAGGTTGCCAAACTGCCCCTCGATGCGCTTGCCGCGCGGGTGGAACGGGATGGAGCGCACCACGCGCCCGCTCTCGGGCAGCAGCGCCGCCTCATCCGCCCGGAAGCGCTGGCCGGTCAGCTCCGCCAGCTGCGCCCAGGCAAACAGCAACTCCTCCCACTTGTATTCGCTGCCGTTGTCCAGGTAGAGCCGCTTGGGCGCGCCGAACGGCGCCTGCTCGCACAGCCGGCAGAAGCTCGCCGCCACGTGCTCGCGCCGCACGCCTTCGCCCTTCTCGCACAGGAACAGGTCGATCCACAGCCAGTTCGTGGCCACGTCATGCCACGAAATCATCCGCGCATAGGCCGTGCTGCCATCCGGCCGCGCCACCGGAATGTCCAGCGGCGAGATGTCGCCGCACACCAGATCGCCCGGCATCAGCCCCGCCGCCGTGCGCTTCACCGGCGTCAGGTTCCGGTCATACACCCCCTTGGCATCGCGCCGCGCCCGGCCCGCCACGCGGAACTGCTGGCCCTCGGCCTCCGCGAAGCGGCGCGGGCAGGGCAGATGGAGCAGTCGCGCCACGATATCGCTCGGCGCGCCCATCTCATGCAGCGCCCGGCCCACGGCGGCGGTGGCCGTCAGCCACGCCTGCCGCGCCGACGGCGCGCCGCCCACCCAGGCTGCGCGCACCGCCTGCACCATCCGCTCGGCCAGCTGCGGCACATCCAGGCCGGTGGCACGCGCCGCATCCTCGGCCCACACCATCCACGGCGCAGACACCACCACCCGCGCCTGCCCCCGGTCGGCCCGCATGCCCATGCGGGCCAGCGCAATCACGCCGCCCTCGCGCGCCTTCTCAGCCAGCCGGTACACGTGCTGCCAGCCGCAGCCCAGCGCCTCGCCGATGCGCTCGGCCAGCGCCCGCCGCCCCCGGTGCCGCTCAGGCAAATCCAGCAGCGGCCGCAGCGCGATCATGACCTCCCGCGCCCGGCGCAC
>DYIC01000031.1 GCA_020723845.1 Hydrogenophaga sp. | reverse complement strand
ACAACGGCATGCTGCTGCACGTGCACCGCGCGATGCACGCGGTGATCGACCGCAACCCCTACCACGGCATCCACTTCCGCGTGCTGACCAAAGTGCTGCGCCTGATGGGCGGTGACCACCTGCACACCGGCACCGTCGTCGGCAAGCTGGAGGGCGACCGCCAGGCCACGCTCGGCTGGGTGGATTTGCTGCGCGAGTCGTTCGTGCCCGAAGACCGCAGCCGCGGTATCTTCTTCGACCAGGATTGGGGCTCGATGCCCGGTGCCTTCGCGGTCGCGTCCGGCGGTATCCACGTGTGGCACATGCCGGCGCTGGTCACCATCTTTGGGGATGACGCGGTGCTGCAGTTCGGCGGTGGTACGTTGGGTCACCCGTGGGGCAACGCCGCCGGCGCCCATGCCAACCGGGTGGCGCTGGAAGCGTGCGTGCAGGCGCGCAACGAGGGGCGCAACCTCGAGAAGGAGGGCAAGGAAATTCTGACCGCTGCCGCCCAACACTCGCCCGAACTCAAGATCGCCATGGAGACATGGAAGGAGATCAAGTTCGAGTTCGACGTCGTGGACAAGCTCGACGTGCAGCACAAGTAATTCCCCTTCCACCCGAGGAGATCCGCCATGCAGGCCTACAAGCAATCGCTCAAATACGAAACGTTTTCTTACCTGCCGCAAATGACGCCGGAGCAGGTGCGCCGCCAGATCGCCTATGCGCTCGCGCAGGGCTGGAACCCGGCCGTCGAGCACACCGAGCGCGGCACGCCCGCCAAGGAAAGCTACTGGTACATGTGGAAGCTGCCGATGTTCGGTGAGCAGTCGGTCGACGCGGTGCTCGCCGAGATCGAAGCGTGCCACCGCGAGTTTCCCAACCACATGGTGCGCTTCGTCGCTTACGACAACTACGCCCAGAGCCAGGGTCTGGCGTTCGTCGTTTACCGCTGATCGGAGCCCGCGGCTCCACCGTTGGTTTTGTTGTGGAAGGAGTCCCCCATGGACGGGACGGTGGTCAAGGCTGCCCTTTCGGGGCGAGAGCTGGCACGCCAGCGGCGCCAAGCGTTGGCGCAGCTGGGGCGCAATGGCGCTCAACAGGTCCGTGCCGCGATGGCGCGCAGTGCGCCGGTAGCGGCGGCGTCGGATGCCGGGTCAGGGGTAGGGTCAGCCGGCTGTGGCTGTGGTGGCACGGGTGGCGCGTGCGGCTGTGCGGGCAGCGACGGTGTGGCGCGCATGCTGGCGGCAGCACGTGAGAGTGCGTCGGCGCCCGACACCAACCAGGTCGCGCGCGCTGTCACCCCGACGGGACGCGCGCTGGCTCAGGCGCGCCGTGCCGCGCTGGCGCGCGACGGCAAGGCGGGACTCACCCGCGTGGCGCAGGCCACTCGGCTGGCGACCACCATGCCGGATCGCGATTGGCGCGAAGCCCTGCAAAAGGGCGCCACCGGTCGGCAGTTGGCCATGCAGCGGCGCACGTTGCTCGCGCTCGCCGGACGCGCCGGCCTGGCCGCATCCACTCAGCCAGCGGCAGCGGTGCGCCCGAGCGGCCGCGTGCGCAAGTCGGCTGAGCAGCGCGCAGCCGCGCACACCGAAGAGGGGCACACCCTGTCGGGTCAGCGTGTCACGGGCACGCAGGTCGAGCGCAGCCAGAAGGTCACGGGCATGGAGTCGGGCACCTGTCGGCACGTGACTGGCACCGAGTATATCGGGCAGGAACAATTCGAGGCGTGGTGCGGCAGTCGCCCCCAGCCGCCGCGGCCCCCCAAGGTCGAGGTCACGCACACCGAAGCGGGCCGACCGGTGACGGGCGTGCATCCCGGGCTGCAGGGCAAGGTCACCGGCAACGAGACCGGCGCCTGTCGCGGCATCACGGGCACCCGCTATCTGGCGGCCGAAGATGCTGCGCTGTGCGAGCAAGTGGCGCCGCGCGCCCCGCACAAGGTCAGCGTCATGTCCTCGCGTGGTGACAACGAGGTGACGGGCACGCCGGTGGGCCGCAGTCCGAAAGTGACCGGCAACGAGGCCGGTGCGCAGCGCCCGATCTCTGGGACGCAGTACGCGCTGTCGGCCCAGGGGCAAGTGGGACTGCGCGCCGGGACGGCGTCGCGTCGTGCGGGCACCGTCGCACCCGAGACGCTCGCGCCGACGGCGCCAGCCGAGGCCGCACCGGCAATGGCCACCGCGATGGCGCCGGCGCAGGAAGCCATGGCCCCTGCGCAGCGCATGCCAGCCGGATTTGCGCTGGCCACCGTGAGTGGCGACAGCCCTGGAGCGGGCGGCGGGCGCATCACCGGCGACGAGCGCGGCGCGTGTGAACCGGTCACGGGCACGCCGTACGTGGGGCCGGACAACCTCCAAGGCGGGTGTACGTTGAGTGGCCGCTGGCTGACGCGCTATCCCGAGCTGGCCGCGACCGACGCCCCGCCGCCGCCCAGCGGGTTCAGCATCCAGCCCCCTGCGCGGCAGGCGTGGGAGCGCCGCCAGCGCATCACGGGCAGCGCCGGCAGCGACGATGCACAGCAGCGTGTCACCGGGCCAGGCATGAAAGCGCAGGGCTTGATCACGGGCACGCCCGAGTTTCGCCACGGCGCCGCTACGGGCGCGGCTTGGTTGACACCGGGCTCGACAGCGATGCCGCCCGCCGCCGCGCAGCGGGTCACGGGTGAAGGGGCCGATGCGCGTTCGCTGCGCATCACGGGCGATGCGTGGGGCAGTGAGCGCCGTGTGACCGGCACCGAAGGCACGTCGGCTGCCGTGCGCAACCCGACGCAGCGCGGCATGCCGCGCCCGATGGGCGCGCATGCCCGGCATTTCAAGGCCGTCGCCCATGACGAAGTGCCGCTGAGCCCCATCACGGGCTCCAGTGGCAACACGCCGCGCGGTGCGGTGGTGACCGTCTCCGGTGGGGCACGCGGCTGAGTCCGCCGGCACAAGGATCGACGGCCATGGACACGCGCAAACGCCAACTCGCTCTGCAACGCAGTGCGCGTGCGCACGCGCCTGCGCCGAGACAGGGGCTGCAGGCAGCGGGTGCGGTGTTGCCGCGCGCGACTGCGCAACCGGTGAGCCCGGTGTGCGTGCCGGGCCCCGGTCAGCGTTGCGAGCATCCGCTGGTGGACCGCACGCTCAACGCGCTGCTGCACGACTATGAGCAGACTGTGCGTGGGCGCTTCGAGGCCATCGAGGACGTGCTGCGTACGCTCTCGGCACGCCAGCACGACCGCGATTTCGTCGAGCAGGCACAGGCCCTGGCGCGGCAGCGCCTAGACATCGAGTGGCCCCTGGCTGCGCTGGAAAACGCTTGGGTGGCGGGGGTCGACATGGCCGCGCTGCACGCGCACGCGATGTTTGCCACCATCGAGCGCTGCGTGCGCCTGGCCGCGCAAGACCGCGCACCGTGGATGCGGCGGCTGCCCGTGCAAGCCGAGGCGCTGCAGGCGTGTGGGGTGCATACGCTGGACGTGAGCCCGTGTGCCGATGGGCGGTTGCAGGGGCTGTTGCCGTTCGTGCTGCGCACCGCACCGGCCGACATGGTCAGCGTCAAAGCCTACGCCGGTGCCCTGTTCGACGTCGAATTGGACGTGGCCGAGTGGACCCAGCGCGAGCTGGAGCGCCTATGTGGCCTGCTGCCCGCCGCGCAGGCGTTGGACTATCTGAAGGTGGCGGTCTATCACTTCAGCTCGTCGCATCCCCGCCACGAGGGGTGCGCCGCGCACGGCAGCCACGATGAGCGGGCGGTGACGGCGGCCATCGATCGGCTGCATGCGCTGCGCGCGGCCGTTGACAACCTGTATGGCGTGGGGGCCGCCCCGCTGGTGATGTTGTTGGGCGTGGACACCGACCTAGACGCGCTGCGCATTCACCTGCCCGATGCGCAGGGTCGACTGCATGCAGACCGGTTCTTGGACGCGGCCGCGCTCTACCGCGAAACCCTGGGTCTGGATGCCCCGACTGCCCAGCGCCACTTGGCCGCGGCGGTGGATGCCCATGCGCGCGACCTGGGCGGCGTGTTGACGCGGGTGCCCGGGCACGATGGCTTGGCACGGCTGGCGCTGCTGTGGTTGCAAGCCAACATGTCGCAGATCGAATACGTCATCCAGCACCACGAAGGGCGCTACGCCGTCATCGGGCACGACGAAGCCTTCGTTTGTGTCGGGGATGCTCTGCCGCCGCTGCAGTTGCGTAACCAGTACTACCACGCGCACCTGGACACGGTGGAGGAGGGAGCAGCCGATCTGGACGTGGGGGTGAAGATTTTTACCGCCCTCAACCTGCGTCGGGGGCTGGCCTTGCCGGTGCTGGTGCACTTTACTTATTCCTCGCGTGTGCCGGGAGCGCGCCAGCGCGCCATAGAGCGCGGGCAACGGGTGGCGGCGGCCGTGCGGGCGCGCTATCCCCAGTGGGATGCCCGCGGCCTGCTGCATTGCCGTGTCGCCGTCAGCGACCGCCATGGCACCGAGACGGTGGCCTTGGTGGACGAGCCCGGCGGCCTGTCGCTGCACGGGCACTGAGACGGAGGCGACGCGATGAAGATCATGCGAGTGGAAAAAACCCTGGTCTCCACCAACCGCATCGAGGCTTTCGGCCACCGGCCGCTGCTGGTGGTACAGGACAAGCCCGGCGGGCCGCGCAGCGTGGCGGTGGATGCGGTCGGCTGCGTGCCGGGGGACTGGGTGATTTGTGTCGGCTCGTCGGCCGCCCGCGAGGCGGCCGGGGCCAAGGATTTTCCGTCCGACCTGACCATCGTCGGGATCATCGACCGCTGGAATCCCGAAGGGTGACACCGATGGACATCGTGCGCGTGATCGACGAGTTGGTGTGTACCCGGCGCGTGCCGGGGTTGGGTTCGGCGTCGCTGCGTGTGGTGCGCAGCGCGCAAGGCGTGGTGTCGGTGGCGACAGACGCCGTGGGCGCGCCGATCGGCCGCTGGGTGTTCGCCACCACCGGCAGCGCGGCCCGGTTGGCGATGCCAGATCCGACCTGCATCACCGATCTGACGATCTGCGGCATTTTGGATGGGTGGGACGATGAGGATGCTGCGTCGTCACAGACGCAAGAGCAATGCGCAGCAGGCACGGGGCCTGCTGCGGGCAAGGGGTGAGCCGATCGGCTCAGGTGTTTCAACGCAATGGTGACCACGAGGAGAGTAGACATGGCAAACACGACAGGAATCGCCCTGGGCATGATCGAGACGCGCGGGCTGGTGCCCGCGATCGAGGCGGCCGACGCGATGACCAAGGCGGCGGAGGTGCGGCTGATTGGCCGCCAGTTCGTCGGTGGCGGTTATGTGACGGTGCTGGTGCGCGGCGAGACGGGCGCGGTCAACGCCGCGGTGCGTGCCGGTGCGGACGCGTGCGAGCGCGTGGGCGACGGGCTGGTGGCAGCGCACATCATCGCGCGCGTGCACAGCGAAGTCGAGGGCATCCTGCCCACCGCGCCGAGCGTTTGATGCGGTGCGACGGCGCTGACGTCGTGGGAGCGACCAGCGCCCATCCCCAACCACGAGGAGTAACGTGATGGCAACGATGACGGGCATTGCCCTGGGCATGATCGAGACGCGCGGGCTGGTGCCCGCGATCGAGGCGGCCGACGCGATGACCAAGGCGGCGGAGGTGCGGCTGATTGGCCGCCAGTTCGTCGGTGGCGGTTATGTGACGGTGCTGGTGCGCGGCGAGACGGGCGCGGTCAACGCCGCGGTGCGTGCCGGTGCGGACGCGTGCGAGCGCGTGGGCGACGGGCTGGTGGCAGCGCACATCATCGCGCGCGTGCACAGCGAAGTCGAGGGCATCCTGCCGACGCGGCCCGATGCCACCGGCGGTGGGCGCGACGCCGAGATCACGTCCACCCGTAGCTGAGCACACGCACCCAGGAGCGCCCCATGACCGCCGACGCACGCACCCTGGGTTGGCTCACCCGCGCCCTGCAGCACGAGTTTGCGGCGGTGCAGCAGTATTTGGCGCAGGCCACGCTGGCCCGCATGAGCGGCTATCCCGACTGGGCCGAGCGGCTGCAGGCCGAGGCCATGGAGGAGCTGGCCCATGCACAGCGGCTGATGCAGCGCCTCATCGAGCTGGGCGTGGCCCCGTGCGCCGGCGCACTGCCGCCCGCGCGGCTGGGTCGTGGTGTGACCGATTTCCCGGCCCTCAACCGCCAGCTCGAACAAGCGGCCGTGGTGCTGTATCAAGATGCTGCCGACCACGCCCGCCGCGTGCGCGACCCCGCCACCGAGGTGCTCATGCGCGAGCTGGCGCAAGAAGAGGCGCAGCATTTCGGTGCTTGGCAGCAAGATGCCACGCCTACACACTGAGGAGGACGAGGCCATGGATGATCTTGCCGCACTGGGTTGGACCACGCAATCGCGTCCGCCCGCCCTGTTTCAACGGTTTGCGTTTGCCAGCTACGGGCAGACGCGCGCGTTTCTGGATCGGGTCGCCGAGGTGCAAGACGCGCTCGGCCGCGCGGCGCAGAACATCAGTTTTGGCCCGACCTACGTCAACATCACCATTGCGGCCGAGGGCGAGTTGGGCGACGGCGAGCACGAGCTGGCGCGCCGCATCGCCGCGGCCGCGCTGGCGGTGGGTGGGGCGGCATGACATCGGGGTTGCCGCGGCGCTTGGCCGTGCTCAATGCCAAGGGCGGCACGGGCAAGACCACGCTGGCCGTCCATCTGGCGGCGGGCCTGGCGCGGCGTGCCCCGACCGTGCTGGCCGATCTGGACCCGCAAGGCTCGGCCAGTCAATGGGGTGCGCTGGCGGGCATGGTAGTGCTCGATGGCGAACGCGCCCTGGCGGCCGAACCCGAACCGCGTCATGTCGTCTGGGATTGCCCGCCGAGCGTCGACCACCCGGCGGCGCAGCGCGCCCTGGCGTCGGCCGACGCTGTGTTGGTGCCGGTGCTGCCGTCACCCTTGGACCTGTGGGCGAGCTGGCGCCTGGTGCAGGCCGTCGTGGCCGAGCAGGCGCGCCGGCCCGGGCTGCGCGCCTGGCTGGTCGTCAACCAAGTCGAGCCCAGCAGCGCGCTGTCGCAAGCCATGCACGAGGCGCTGCGCGAGTTTGGATTGCCCGCCCTGCGTGCCGTGGTACGGCGGCGCGCGGTTTTTCGCCGCGCTGCGTTACAGGGCAGCACGGCCTACGCCATGGGCCCATCGGCGGCGGCGGCCGTGGCCGACATCGAAGCCGTGATCGAGGAGATGCAAAGATGAACCGAACCACTGCCCAGCGCCTGGCGGCCAGCGTGCGCGGTGCGCGTCCGGCGCCACCGACGCCAACATCCCCCGCCCCGGCGGCCGAGGATCCCCAGCCACGTCGAGCCCGCCGCACAGCAGCGTCGGCAGCGCACGCAGAACCCAGCGCCGCGGTGCCCGTGGTGGCGGCCGACCGGACGGACGGAGGTGTTCCGCCCTCGAGCGCGGGCGAGCGCTTTCCCCGCCGCGTCTGGCCAGATTGACCCCCTGCTGCCCGCACCGCCGGGTTTTTCGGAACCACCATGAACACCCTGACCCGTCGTCTGTATGCGGCGCGCGCACAGGCCGCCGCCATCAACCCCTCCGCCAGCGCCGCGCCCGCTGCGTCGGTGGTGACCGCCGCCGCGGTCGCGCCCGCACCGGCGGCCGGTGATGTGCTGGCCAGCTACCGCATCCTTCGCGAGCCATATTGGCGCCCGGTGGCCGACGAGGTGGCGCTGTACGAGGCCGCATACGCGGTACGCATGCCCATGATGCTCAAAGGCCCCACGGGCTGCGGCAAGACGCGCTTCGTCGAGTACATGGCGTGGCGGCTGGGCAAGCCGCTCATTACCGTCGCCTGCCATGAAGACATGACCGCCTCCGATCTGGTGGGACGCTTTCTGCTCGATGCGCAAGGTACGCGCTGGCAGGACGGTCCGCTGGCGCTGGCGGCTCGCCATGGTGCCATCTGCTACCTGGACGAAGTGGTCGAGGCCCGGCAGGACACCACGGTCGTCATCCACCCGCTGACCGACAAGCGGCGCATGCTGCCGCTGGAGAAGAAAGGCGAGGTGATCGAGGCACATCCGGATTTCCAGCTCGTCATCTCCTTCAACCCGGGTTACCAGAGCCTGATGAAAGACCTCAAACAGTCCACCAAACAGCGCTTCGGCGCGCTGGACTTTGACTATCCCGAGCACGAGGTGGAGGCCGAGATCGTGGCGCACGAATCGGGCGTGGACCGGGAGACGGCGAGCAAGCTCGTGCACATCGCCGAGCGGGCGCGCAACCTCAAGGGTCATGGGCTCGACGAGGGCATCTCGACGCGCATGCTCATCCATGCCGCCAGCCTCATGGCGCAAGGCGTGGCCGCACTGGCGGCCTGTCGCATGGCACTGGTGCGACCCATCACTGACGACCCCGACATGCGCGACGCGCTCGACGCCGCCGTGACCACGTATTTCTGATGATGCCCGCACGGGCACCGGGCGCGCGATGAGCATCCACCTGGAAGACCACGCCGAGCTGCTGCAGGCGCTGCCCCACGGCGCGCAGGACGTGCTGCGTGCATCGTGGCAGGAAGCGGCGCGTGCGCTGTCTGCCCGTGGACTCGACAACTACCTCAAAGGCGCGCAGGCCCTGCACCAACTGGGCCGGGGCGAGGAGCTGGTGGTCAGCTTCGTGCAACACGTGCCCGCGCTGGCGCGCGCGATCGGCGAGGAGGTGTTGCCTGATCTCGTCAATTTTTTGCTCTCGATGGCGTCCAAGACGTCGGGGCAGGTGCTCACGCTCATCGTGCAGACCGCGCCGACGGCGGCGCTGCGCTTGGGCGATGCGGATCTATTTCGGCAGTACCTGTCGGTGTTGGGCGTGGTGCTGGCGCAAGCCCCGCAGGGCCTGCGCCCGATGCTGGAAAACCTCGAGCGCTTGCTCGGCCAGCTGACCTTGGGTGGACTGCGACGCTGGGTACAGTGGGGCGCGCAGGCTTACCGGGGTGATGCCGACGGGCAGCGTCGTTACTTTGGGCTGCAAAGCCCGGACGCGCTGGCGGTGCTGCAGCAGGAGCGCCGCGGCACCCTGTTCGTGGACGTGCAGCGCCGGCTGAATCTGTACCTGCGCGCGCTGTGGGGGCGCGATTTTTTTCTGCGCCCCACGGCTGGCGATTTCGAATCGCGCGAGGGCCTGCGTCCTTACATCGAACACCATGTCATCCATATAGCGGATGCCTACGACGACCTGCCCGCGGTCGATCCGGCTGGTGCGCCCATCGCGGCCCTGGACATCTACCGCGCGGCGGTCAACCACTGTGCGGCACACTTGGTGGCGGCGCGCGAGCCCTTGCCCGACGACGGGTTGGACGCGCTGACCAAGGCGGTGGTGGAGCTGGTGGAGGATGCCCGCGTCGAGACCCTGGCCGCGCAGCGCTTTCCGCGCCTGCGACAGTTGTGGCGCGCGCAGCACCCGGCACCCGTTGATCCGCCGCAGCGCGCGGGCGACCTCATCAACCGTCTCGCGCTGGCGTGGCTGGACGCGGATGCCGCCCGGCGCGACACCGACCCCTGGGTGCAACAAGGGTTGGCGGCGCTGGCCGCTTGGACCACCTGGGACGACCCGCAGGCCAGCCTGCAGACCGGCATAGAACTGGCCGAAGCGCTGCGCGCGCGCCTCGACGCCGAACCCTGGCCCGCATTTTCGTCGCGGCTGGATGGGCAGCGGGCGCTGTACCGCGACGACAACCGCGCCATCTGGACCAGCGGCGCGTACGACGAAGCGCAAGCGCTGGCCGCTACCTGGGAGCGCCAGCAGCAGGTGCGCCGCAAGGTCAATGTGATGGAGATGGTCAACGAGGTCGACGTCGAATTCGCGGGCGACGACGCGCAGGAGGTCTGGATCCTGCCGACCGAATTCTGGCTCGATCAGGAGGGTGTGACCATCAACTCGCTGCTGGGGCGCCCGCCGCTGGCCGACCCGGTGCACTACCCCGAGTGGGACTACCAAATTCAGCTGCAGCGCCCGGATTGGGTGACGGTGCTGGAGCGCCACGCGCCGCCGGGCGACGTGGCCCGCATCGATACCCTCTTGCAGGAGCAGCGTCCCGTCGTGCAGCGCCTGCGCCACTTGATCGAGGCCATGGTCCCGCAGGGGCTGCAGCGCATCCGTCGGGTGGAGGATGGCGACGAGCTCGACGTGGACGCGGCGGTGCGTGCCTGGGTCGATCTGCGCATGGGGCAGCAGCCCGACCCGCGCATCATGATGCAGCACCGCTTGCATACGCGCGACGTCGCCGTGTTGCTGCTGCTGGACCTGTCGGCATCGGCCAACGATCCCGTGCGCGGCAGCGAGCAGACGGTGCTCGATTTGACGCGTGCGGCAGCGACGCTGCTGGCTGAGGCCCTGCAGCGCATCGGTGATCGGTTCGCCATCCACGGCTTTCGCTCCGACGGGCGGCACGATGTGCACTACCTGCGCATCAAGGATTTTCGCGAGTCCTGGGGCGACGGGCCCAAGGCGCGGCTGGCCGGTCTGGAGGGGGCGTTTTCCACCCGTCTGGGCGCGGCGCTGCGCCACGCTGGGGCCGAGCTCAAGCGCCAGCGACAACGCAAGAAAATCGTCTTCGTCTTGACCGACGGTGAGCCCGCCGACGTGGACGTGCGCGACCCGCAATACCTGCGCCTGGATGCGCAGCACGCGGTGCAAGAGCTCAAGCGTGACGGGATTGTCAGCTACTGCCTCACGCTCGATCCCCTGGCCGATGCCTACGTCGCGCGCATCTTCGGCGCGCGCCATTACACGGTGCTCGATCGCGTGCAGCGCCTGCCGGAGGTGCTGCCCACGCTCTACCTGGGGCTGACGCGATGAGCCGCTTGGCCGACCGCACGCGCGTGCAGTTGCGCACTTTCGTCTTCATCGATGCGCTGCAGCCGCAGCTCGCCTCGTACCTGGGCACGTCGTCACAGGGCTTTCTGCCGGTGCCGGGCGATGCCTGTCTGTGGATCGAGGTGGCCCCCGGCATGGCGGTGCACCGGTTGTCGGACATCGCGCTCAAGGCCACCAACGTGCGCATGGGCGAGCAGGTGGTCGAGCGCGCCTTTGGCTCGATGGAAATCCACTACCGCAGCCAAAGCGAGGTGCTGGCCGCGGGCGACATCATCCTGGAGCAGCTGGGCGCGCAGCTGGAAGACCGGCTGCCGTGCCGCATCGCCTGGGCCGAAAACATCCGTGCCGTCACGCCCGACCATGCCACGCTCATCAATCGCCAGTTGCGCCGCGGCTCCATGCTGCTGCCGGGCAAGACGCTGTTCATCTTCGAGTGCGAGCCGGCGGGCTACGCCATTTATGCCGCCAACGAGGCGGAAAAAGCCGCCAACGTCACGCTGGTCGACGTCAAGCCGTTCGGCAATTTTGGTCGCTTGATGATGATGGGCAGCGAGGCCGAAGCCGCCGAGGCGCTGGCCGCCGCCGAGCGTGCCGTGGCGCAGCTCAATCGGTGCGCCCGTGCCATGCAGGACAATGACGCCCCATGAGTGCTGCTCTCGCCCACCCCTTCGTCGTCGACACGCCCGCCAAGCGGCTGCTGTTTCACACCGTGCGCGTCGAGACCACGCTGGCCGACGGCGGCAGCGGCACCGGCACGGCCTTCGTCATCGAACACGTGCACGCGCGCGGGCGCACCCGCTTCGTGGTGACCAATCGGCATTTGGTCGACGACGTCACCCAGGGGGCGTTGGTCTTCACGCTCGCCCACCAGGGCGAGCCGGTGCTGGGCAGCCGCTTCGAAGTACGCATCGACGAGTTTGCCGAGGCCTGGCAGCGGCATCCGGACCCCGCGGTCGATTTGGCCGCGCTGCCCTTGGCCCCACTGCAGCAGGCCGCCGAGCAACAAGGGGCGACGCTATACGTGCAGCCGATCGCCAGTGATCGCCTGGCCGACGCGACGCGCCTGGCGCAGCTCGATGCGCTGGAGGAAGTGTGGTTCGTCGGCTATCCCAGCGGCGTATGGGACAGCGTGCACGCGCTGCCCATTCTGCGCCGCGGCACCACGGCCACGCCGCTGGCGGTCGACTTCGAGGGACAGCCCGCCTTCCTGGTGGACGCGGCCGTCTACCCCGGCTCCAGCGGCTCTCCGGTGTTCGTGCGCGCGGCCGATGGCTCGGGGTTGTGGCTGGCCGGTGTGGTGGCGGCCGTGTTTTTTCGCGAGGAATCGCTACGCCTGACGCCCGCGCCAGTTCCGGCGGCGGCTGGACTGCAGGCCATGGGGTCCGAGATGATCGACCTGGGGCTGGTCATCAAGGCCGAGGCCCTGCAGACCCTGCTGCACGAGATGCTGCGGGCTGGTCCGGGTTAGGTTGCGCCGGATACCACTCGGTCTGCCGTGCACGACGCGTGAATCCTAGGAGCTGAGCAATGACGTTTGACCCGATCGTTCTGTTTTTTCTGCTGGGCATTGTGGCGGGACTGAGCAAGTCCGACCTCAAGATCCCTGCCGCCATCTACGAGGCCTTGTCTATCTATCTGCTGCTGGCCATCGGGCTCAAGGGCGGCGTCGAGCTGTCCAAGTATCCGTTGAGCCAACTGGTGTCCGCGAGCGCCGTGGTGCTGGCGGTGGGCATGGTCATTCCGCTCGTTGCGTTTCCCGTATTGCGTTTTTTGGGGCGGCTGTCGCACTACGATGCGGCGTCGATCGCGGCGCACTACGGCTCGGTCAGCGTGGTGACGTATTCGGTGGCGGTGGCCACGCTCGCCGAGCGCGACGTGTCGCACGACGGCTACATGGTCGTGTTTCTGGCGCTGCTGGAGATGCCAGCGCTCATTTTGGGCGTGGTATTGGCGCGGCTGGGCGATCAGCGCGAAGGCGGCGCGGGCGGGGGGCTGGCGGCACTGGCGCGTATCCATTGGGGACGACTGGCGCACGAAGTGTTCTTCGGCAAGAGCATTTTGCTGCTCATCGGCGGGCTGCTCATCGGGCTGGTCGCCGGCGAACGCGGCTACGAGCCGATCGCACCCGTCTTCAAAGAAGCGTTCAAGGGACTGCTGGCGCTGTTTTTGCTGGAGATGGGGTTGGTGGCCGCATCGCGCATCGCCGCGTTTCGCTCCTACGGGGCGTTTTTGGTCGGTTTTGCGGTGGTCATGCCGCTGTTGTCGGCCATGCTGGGTATTGCCACCGCGCGCTATCTGGGCTTTTCGGCGGGCAATGGCGCCTTGCTCGCCACGCTCTACGCCAGTGCGTCGTACATCGCGGCGCCCGCTGCGATGCGCATCGCCGTGCCGCAGGCCAACCCCGCGCTGTCCATCGGTGCCTCGCTTGGCGTAACATTCCCGTTTAATCTGTTCGTAGGCATCCCGATTTACCTGTGGATGGCCCAAACCTTTTTGCCCGCGTGAGGTGCTATGGCCAAGGCATACAAACTGGTGACGATCTACTGCGAGGCGGTGCTCGAATCGCTCGTGGTTCGGGAGTTGGACAAGCTGGGTATCGTGGGCTATACCGTGAGCGACTGCCGCGGCCGTGGTACGCACGGCGTGCGCAGCGGCAATTGGCGCATGAGCTCGAACGTGCGCATCGAGGTGATGTGCGACCTGCCTACCAGCGACCGGCTGTTGGAGGCGTTGCAGCCCTACGACCGCGACTACGGTTTGCTGGTGGTGCGCAGTGACGTGGAAGTTTTGAACTGACGCGGGAGTCGCCACCGCGCGCTCAGAGTTGGTCAATGCGCTGCCGGACATGGGCAGCGTGCGCGCGCAGCGCGTTTAGCGCGTCGGGCACCATGCGGTCGAGCTGGCGTACGCATGACGGCCATGCGCGGGTTGGCGGCCAGGCGCTCGCGGTGGCGGGCCAGAAAATCCCAGTACAGCGCGTTGAACGGGCAGGCCGTGGGGCCGGTGCGGGCCTTGGGGTCATAGGGGCAGGCACGGCAGTGGTCGCCCATGCGCTGCAGGTAGGCCGCGCTGCTCACATACGGTTTGGTGGCCATCAGGCCACCGTCGGCCCACTGGCTCATGCCTAGCGTGTTGGGGGCTTCCACCCACTCGAACGCGTCGATGTACACGCCCAGGTACCAGCGGTGTACCTCGGCGGGATCGCAGCCCGCCAGCAGCGCGAAGTTGCCGGTGACCATGAGACGCTGGATGTGATGCGCATAGGCACCGTGCAAGGTTTGCCGCAGCGCCGCTTCCTGCCAGCGGCCAAAACGGAATTTACAGAAAGAACGATACACAACTGGCGAGCCGCACCAGCTCGGCTTGCTGATGGCCGAGTGCCATCTGGCGCTCGAAGGTTGTGTGCGGCTGCCGCTTGGGCCACGCACGCCGGTGCAGGAAATCGTGGCTGCCACAGGCCGGTTACGTGCGGACGTGGTGGCGCTCAGCTACAGCCTCTATACGCAGCGGCGCGAGGTCGTGGACACCCTGTGTGCCCTGCGTGAACGGCTGCCCCCGGCGGTCTAATTGTGGGTCGGTGGGGCGGGGGTGCGCCGCGAGCAGCGGCGGCTGCCGCCCGACGTGTCGGTGCTGGCGCGGGCGTCGGATGTCGCGCTGCAGGTGCGCGCGTGGCGTCAGCGGCGCGATGTGGCTCAAGTCGGCGGCGACAGCGGCAGCAGCGCGCCGTAGCGCTCGGCCAAGAAGCGCTCGCCTTGCTCCAGCACGAAGTAGCGAAACGCCTCGGCCGCGGGCGACAGCAGCTTGGCCAGCGTGTGCACGATGTGCCAGGCGCGCACGATGGGAGTGCCTTCGACGTCCAGGCGGGCGATCAGGCCATGCTCGAGCTCCAGGCGCAGGGTGTGTAGCGACAGCAGGCCCAGTCCCAGCCCGGCCATGACCGCCTGTTTGATGGCTTCATTGTTGGACAGGGTCATGGCGATGCGCGGCTCGGCGCGGTGCCGCTCGAAAAATCCGTTGAACACGGCGCGCGTGCCAGAGCCGGGCTCGCGCACGATGAAGCCGTAGGGCAGCAGCGCCTCCACCGTCGGGTGGCCAATCCGCAGCAGTGGATGGTCGATGGATGCAACGAAGACGTGTGGGTGCGCGCCGAACGGCTCGGCGCGCACGTTGAGCTCGGTGGGCGGGCGGCCCATGATGGCGATGTCCACTTCCGCGTTGCGCAGCATCTGCACCAGTTGCTCGCGGTTGCCAATGGCCAGGCGCACGTCCAGTCCGGTGTGCTCGCGCGTGAATTCCGCCAGCAGCGCCGGCACGAAATATTGCGCGGTGCTCAACAGACCGATGGTCAGCGTGCCGGTCTCCAGCCGCTGCAGGCGCGCCGCGGCGTCTTCGGCGTCCTTGAGCGTGGCCAGCACCTTGCGCGCGTAGACCAGCATGTACTCGCCCGCCGTGGTCAGCGACACGCGGCGGCCCTGGCGCTCGAACAGCGGCAGGCCCACGTGGCCTTCCAGCTCCTTGATCTGCATGGTCACGGCCGGCGGCGTCAGGTGCAGCGCCTCGGCGGCGCGCGCAAAGCTCAGGTGGCGCGCGACCTCGGCAAACACCCGCAGCTGGCGAAAAGTGGCGTTGCGCATAGCTTCAGTAAAAGCTGAAGTGAAAGTCAAACAATCGTGAATTTACCTTATGTAGGCCTGTGCTTATAGTGAGCGGCATCGCCACCCGGACGGGGTGTCCGGGATTCGAGGCGCAATGGAGTCCGCACCATGCTGTCTGCGCTGATCTTCGATGTCGATGGCACGCTGGCCGACACCGAGCACGCCCATCTGGCGGCGTTCAACGCCGCCTTCGCCGCCGAAGGCTTGGGCTGGCAGTGGGATGTGCCGCTCTACACCGAGCTGCTGACCGTCTCCGGGGGCAAGGAGCGCATCCGCCACTACTGGCAGCAGGTCAACGGCGACGTGCGCGACATCGACGGCACGGCGCTGGATGCCTTGATCGACCATTTGCACGCTGTCAAGACCGCCGCCTACGAGCAGGCGGTGCGTGACGGGGCGGTGCGGCTGCGCCCCGGCGTGCTCGAGCTGCTCGAGCAGGCGCGCCGCGAGGGGCTGACGCTGGCGATCGCCACCACCACCTCCCCCGTCAACATCGCCGCGTTACTGCGCACCGCCATCGGGCCGGATTGGTCATCGTATTTCGCCGTCATCGAAGACGCCTCGACCGCCCCGCTCAAAAAGCCCCATCCGCAGGTGTACCGCCAGACGCTGCAGCGCTTGGGCCTGCCAGCGGCACAGTGCCTGGCGTTCGAAGACTCTGCCAACGGTCTGCAAGCCGCGCGCGGTGCTGGACTGGCCACGATCGTCACGCCCAACGATTTCACGGCGCACCACGACTTCACCGGGGCGCTGCGCGTGCTGCCGTCGCTGGCTGGCGTATCCGTCGCCCAGCTGCGCAATTGGCATGCGCAGGCGCGCCGATGAGACCCCCATTCGACCGATAAAACGAGACCCGAGGAGAATCCCGATGCCATTGGACCGTCGCACGACCTTGACGCAGTTCCTGATCGAGCAACGCCGCCGCTACCCGAGCGCCAGCGGCGATTTCAACGCGCTCATCCTGGACGTAGCGCTGGCGTGCAAAGCCATCGCGCGCAGCGTGGCACTGGGGGCGCTGGGTGGCGTGCTCGGCGCCCAGGCCGGCTCGATCAACGTGCAGGGCGAAGAGCAAAAAAAGCTCGACGTGCTCAGCAACGACTTGTTCGTGCGTGCCAACGAGTGGGGTGGGCACCTGGCCGGTATGGCGTCCGAGGAGATGGACGAGCCCTACAACATCCCCTCGATGTATCCGCGCGGTAAATACTTGCTCGTGTTCGATCCGCTGGATGGTTCGAGCAACATCGACGTCAACGTCTCGGTGGGCAGCATCTTTTCGGTGCTGCGCGCGCCGCAGGCCGTCATCGACAGTGGGCGCGACGTCACCGCGCAGGACTTTTTGCAGCCTGGCTGCCAGCAGCTCGCCGCCGGCTATGCGCTCTACGGCCCGTCGACGATGTTGGTGTTGACCGTGGGCACTGGGGTGCACGGTTTCACGCTCGACCCGAACCTGGGCGAGTTCTTTCTGTCCCACCCCGACATCCGCGTGCCCGAAGACACGCAAGAGTTCGCCATCAACGCTTCCAACAGCCGCTTCTGGGAGCCGCCCATCCGGCGCTATGTGGACGAGTGCCTGGCGGGCAAGACGGGGCCGCGTGGCAAGGACTTCAACATGCGCTGGATCGCCTCCATGGTGGCCGAGGCGCACCGCATCCTGATGCGCGGCGGGGTGTTCATGTACCCGCGCGACACCAAGGACCCGACCAAGCCGGGGCGGCTGCGCCTGCTGTACGAAGCCAACCCGGTGGGCTTTCTGATGGAGCAAGCCGGTGGGCGTGCCAGCACCGGGCGCGAGCCGATCCTGCAGGTCCAGCCCACGTCGCTGCACCAGCGCATCGGGCTGGTATTCGGCTCGCGCAATGAAGTCGAGCGCATCGAGCGCTACCACCGCGAGCCCGCGCCGCTCAAGGACGACAGCCCGTTGTTCGGCGAGCGCACCCTGTTTCGTGATTGACCGCCGTCTGGAGTTTTGACCCATGTCCGAAAAACACCCCATCATCGCCATCACCGGTTCCTCGGGCGCTGGCACCTCCACCGTCACGCGCACGTTTCAGAACATCTTCCGCCGCGAGGGGGTCAAGGCCGCCATCATCGAAGGCGACAGCTTTCACCGCTACGACCGCAAGGAAATGCGCCAGCGCATGGCCGAGGAGGAGGCGCGCGGCAACCGCCACTTCAGCCATTTTGGGCCGGAGGCCAACCTGTTCGAGGAGCTGGAGGCGCTCTTTCGCACCTACGCCGAGACGGGCCGCGGGCGCTGCCGCAAATACCTGCACAACGAGGAGGAGGCCGCCCCCTACGGCCAGGAGCCCGGCACCTTCACGCCATGGGAAGACCTGCCCGACGACACCGACATGCTGTTCTACGAGGGCTTGCACGGCGCGGTGGTGACCGACAAGGTCAATGTGGCACAGTACCCGGACCTGCTCATTGGCGTGGCCCCCTCGATCAACCTGGAGTGGATCCAAAAGCTCATTCGCGACAAGACGCAGCGCCGCTACAGCCAGGAGGCAGTGGTCGACACCATCCTGCGCCGCATGCCCGACTACGTCAACTACATCTGCCCTCAGTTCGGCGTCACCCACGTCAATTTCCAGCGCGTGCCGGTGGTGGATACGTCCAACCCCTTTATCTCGCGCGATATCCCCACTGCCGACGAGAGCGTGTGCGTGATCCGCTTCGCCAAGCCCAAAGGCATCGACTTTCCCTATCTGTTGTCGATGATCGATGGCTCGTGGATGAGCCGCGCCAATACCATCGTCGTGCCGGGCGGCAAAATGGAGCTCGCCATGCAGCTCATCTTTACGCCGTTCATCTGGCGCATGATGGAGCGCCGCAAGCGCGCGCTGGGCGTGGCCTGAAACGGCGTCAACACGAGAGACAATAGGGCATATGAACAACGATACCCTCTACATCCGACCGGCGCCGAAGCCCGAGACCCAGCGCCGCATGAGCAACGCGATCCGCATGCTGGCCATCGACGCGGTCGAGCAAGCCAAGAGCGGCCACCCAGGCGCGCCCATGGGCATGGCCGAGATCGCCGAGGTGCTGTGGAACCGGCACTTGCGCCACAACCCCACCGACCCCGCCTGGCCCGACCGTGACCGCTTCGTGCTCTCCAACGGCCACGGCTCGATGTTGCTGTACGCGCTGTTGCACCTCACAGGCTACGATCTGCCGATCGAGGAGATCAAGGCCTTTCGCCAGTTGCACAGCAAAACCCCGGGCCACCCCGAGGTGGGCATTACCCCCGGCGTGGAGACCACGACTGGGCCGCTGGGGCAGGGCATCGCCAACGCCGTGGGCATGGCCCTGGCTGAAAAGCTGCTCGCGGTCGAATTCAACCGACCGGGCCACACCATCGTCGACCACTTCACCTACTGCTTCTTGGGTGATGGTTGCATGATGGAGGGCATCAGCCACGAGGTGTGTTCGCTCGCCGGCACGTTGCGTCTGTCCAAGCTGATCGCGATTTATGACGACAACGGCATCTCGATCGACGGCCACGTCGAGGGCTGGTTTGCCGACGACACGCCGGCACGCTTCGAAGCCTACGGTTGGTACGTGATTCGCGACGTCGACGGGCACAACCCGGACGCGGTGGACGCGGCGCTGCGCCTGGCGCGCACGCAGGCCCTGCGTCCGGACGGCAAGCCCACGCTGATCTGCTGCAAGACCGTCATCGGTCAGGGTTCGCCCAACAAGGCCGGCACGCACGACGTGCACGGCGCGGCGTTGGGCGCCGCCGAGGTGCAAGCCACGCGCGAGGCGCTGGGCTGGCCCTACGGGCCGTTCGAGATCCCGGCCGACATCTATGCCGCGTGGGATGCGCGCACCCATGGCCAGCTGCTGCAGGCGCAGTGGCAGCAGCGCTTCGACGCCTATGCCCAGGCCTACCCCGATCTGGCCGCGGAATTCACGCGTCGCATGCGCGGCGAGCTGCGCGGTGATTTGGCCGAGCGCCTGCCCGCGCTGCTGGACGCTGCCGCGCAGCGCACCGACGCGGTGGCCACGCGTAAGGCCAGCCAACTGGCGCTCGATGCGCTGGCGCCACTGGTGCCCGAATTCTTCGGCGGCAGTGCCGACCTGACCGGCTCCAACCTCACCAACTTCAAGGGCTGCACGATCGCTGGGCGTGACCGTTGGGGCAACCACCTCAGCTATGGCGTGCGCGAGTTTGGCATGGCCGCCATCATGAACGGCATCGCCCTGCACGGCGGCTACATTCCCTACGGCGGCACGTTCCTGACGTTCAGCGACTACTCGCGCAACGCCATCCGCATGGCGGCGCTCATGCGCCAGCGCGTCATCCACGTCTTCACGCACGACTCCATCGGGCTGGGCGAGGACGGCCCCACCCACCAGAGCGTGGAGCACGTGCCCAGTCTGCGCCTGATTCCCCATTTGGACGTGTGGCGCCCGGCCGATGGGTTGGAGACGCTGGTGGCGTGGGCCGCGGCCGTGCAGCGCCGCGACGGACCGTCGGCGCTGTGCCTGTCGCGGCAAAACCTGCCGGTGGTCACACAACGTGCGCACGCCGAAGGCGCGGCACGCGGTGGCTACATCTTGAGCGACATGCCGGGCGCACGCGCGGCCATCATCGCGACCGGGTCGGAGGTGTCGATCGCGCTCAAGGCGCAGGCGGCGTTGGCGGCCGAGGGGGTGCCCACGCGCGTGGTGTCCATGCCCAGCACCAGCGTTTTTGACCGCCAAGATAGGGTGTGGCAAGACGCCGTGCTGCCTCCCGATTTGCCCGCCGTGGCCGTCGAGGCGGCGCACCCGGACGGTTGGTACAAGTACGTGGGGCGGCGCGGCCGCGTGGTGGGTATCGACCGGTTTGGCGAATCTGCCCCGGCGCCGGCGCTGTACAGCTATTTCGGCATCACCCCGCAAGCCGTGGCGCAGGCCGTGCGCGAGGTGCTGGTGTGAACGCGGCGGACATGACGGGCGCAGCGGCACTCCCGTTCGACCTCATTTTGTTCGACTTGGACGGCACCCTGGTGGAGACCGCGCCCGAGATCGCCGATGCGGTCAACGACACCCTCGCCGAGCTGGGGCTGCCGGCGGCGACGTTGGATGAGGTGACGCGCTGGATCGGGCACGGTACGCGCGAGCTGCTGGTTCAGGCGTTGGCGTCGCGGCGCGGCAGCTCGGCCGACGCCGTGCGCGCGGACCCCGACTTCGCAGCGGCCGAGGCCATTTTCCAGCGCCACTACGAGGCGCGTTGCGGCACGCGCAGCCATCCCTACCCCGGTGTCATCGATGTCCTGCAGGCGCTGCAGGCCGCGGGTGTACGCCGCGTGGTGGTGACCAACAAAGAAGACCGCTACACCCAGCGCGTGCTGCAGGCGCACCAGATGCAGGCGCTGTTCGACCGCGTCATCAGTGGCGACACGCTGCCGGTGAAGAAGCCCAATCCGCTGGCCGTGGCCGACAGCCTGTTACGCTACGGGGTGCAGCGGCAGCGCGCGCTGTTGGTGGGCGACTCCAGCATCGACGTGGCCACGGCCCGCAACGCCGGCATCGCCGTGTGGTGCGTGCCCTACGGCTATAACATGGGGCAGCCCATCGAGGCGTGCGCCCCGGATCGCGTGATCGCCGACTTTTCGGCGCTGTTCCCCCAGGCATTGACCCAGATGGCCCCTGCCGCCTGACCCCATGGGCGCGGCGGTGATCTGACGGACGAGATCGTCAACTTTTGCAAAACAAGGAGAACCTTTCCATGACCCTGCGCGTTGGTATCAACGGTTTTGGCCGCATTGGCCGCATGGTGTTTCGTGCTGCGGTGCGCCACTTCGACGACATCGAGATCGTCGGCATCAACGACTTGCTCGAGCCCGATTATCTGGCCTACATGCTCAAGTACGACAGCGTGCATGGGCGCTTCCAGGGGCAGGTGGCGGTGGAGGGCAACGAGCTGGTCGTCAACGGCCGCCGCATCCGCCTGACCGCCGAGCGCGATCCCGCCAACCTGCGCTGGGGGGACATCGGTGCCGACGTCATCATCGAATCCACCGGTATCTTTCTGGACGACGCGGGCGCGCGCAAGCACCTGCAGGCGGGCGCCAAGCGCGTCATCATGAGTGCGCCGAGCAAGGACGACACACCGATGTTCGTCTACGGCGTCAACCACACGGCCTACCAGGGTCAGGAAATCATCTCCAACGCCTCGTGCACCACCAACTGTTTGGCGCCGCTGGCCAAGGTGGTGCACGACCAGTGGGGTATCAAGCGCGGCTTGATGACCACCGTGCACGCCGCCACCGCCACGCAAAAAACCGTCGACGGGCCCAGCAACAAGGACTGGCGCGGTGGCCGCGGCATCCTGGAAAACATCATCCCCAGCAGCACCGGCGCCGCCAAAGCCGTGGGCAAGGTCATCCCCAGCCTGAACAAAAAGCTCACCGGTATGGCGTTCCGCGTGCCGACCAGCGACGTGTCGGTGGTGGATCTGACCTGTGAGCTCGAGCGCCCGGCCAGCTACGATGAGATCTGCGCCGCCATGCGTGCCATGGCCGCCAAGCCCGTGGCCGAGGGCGGTTTGGCCGGCGTGCTGGGCTATACCGAGGACAAGGTGGTGGCCACCGACTTCCGCGGTGAGGTCTGCACCAGCGTGTTCGATGCCGAAGCCGGCATCCAGCTCGACCCGACGTTCGTCAAGCTGGTGGCCTGGTACGACAACGAGTGGGGCTATTCCAACAAGTGCCTGGAGATGGCACGCGTGGTGGGCCGCTCGCTGTAAGCCGACGTGATTTCGAAGATCCCGGTGGCGGTGCCCCGTCGCCGCCACCCCACCGCCTGACCGACCATGGACTTCATCCGCTTTGCCGATCTGTGCGCCCAGGGTCAAGCCCAGGGCAAGCGTGTCTTCATCCGCGCTGACCTGAACGTGCCGCTCGCCTTCGAAGACGGGCGCGCGCGCATCACCGAGGACACCCGTATCCGCGCCTCGATTCCGGCCATCCGCATGGCGCTCGACGCTGGTGCGGCGGTGATGGTGACGTCGCATCTGGGGCGCCCGACCGAAGGCGCGCCGAAGCCCGAAGACACGCTCGCCCCGGTGGCCGAGCGCCTGAGCGAGCTGCTGGGCCTGCCGGTGCCGTTGATCCAGCGCTGGGCCGATGGCGGCTTCAGTGTCGCGCCCGGCCAGGTGGTGCTGCTGGAGAACTGCCGCCTCAACAAAGGCGAGAAGAAAAACGACCCGGCGCTCGCGCGCAAGATGGCTGCGCTGTGCGACATCTTCGTGCACGATGCGTTTGGCACCGCCCACCGCGCCGAGGCCAGCACCTACGGGGTGGCCGAATACGCCCCCGTGGCTTGCGCCGGCCCGCTTCTGGCAGCTGAGATCGATGCGCTCACGCGCGCACTCGAGCAACCGGCGCGGCCGCTGGTAGCCATCGTGGCGGGCTCCAAGGTGTCGACCAAGCTCACCATTTTGCAGTCGCTCGCGCAAAAGGTCGATCGCCTGATCGTGGGCGGCGGCATCGCCAACACGTTCATGCTGGCCGCGGGGCTGCCCATCGGCAAAAGCCTGGCCGAGCCCGACCTGGTGGGTGAGGCGCGTGCCGTCATGGACGCGATGGCCGCGCGCGGTGCCCAAGTGCCCATCCCGACGGACGTGGTGGTGGCCCCCGAGTTCAAGCCCGACGCGCCGGCCACCGTCAAGGCAGCGACCGACGTCGGCGCCGACGACATGATTCTGGACATCGGTCCGCAGACCGCGCAGGCGCTGGCTGCGCTGCTGGAGCAGGCAGGCACCATTGTCTGGAACGGGCCCGTGGGGGTGTTCGAGTTCGACGCCTTCGAGCACGGCACCCGCGCGCTGGCACAGGCGATTGCGCGCTCGAGTGCGTTTTCCATCGCCGGCGGTGGCGACACGCTGGCGGCGATCGCCAAATACGGCATCGAGGCCGACATTGGCTACATCTCCACTGGCGGCGGCGCCTTCCTCGAGGTGCTCGAAGGCAAGACGCTGCCGGCGTTCGAGATTCTGGCGCGGCGGGCGAAGGGCTGACGCGTCACCGCAGCCCCAACCCCGCTTTTTTCGTCCTGTTTTACCCTGAGGAGACTCCATCATGGCACTGATCACCCTGCGACAGCTGCTGGACCACGCGGCCGAACATGGCTACGGCTTGCCGGCCTTCAACGTCAACAACATGGAGCAAATCCACGCCATCATGCAGGCGGCCGACGCGGTGAACAGCCCCGTCATCCTGCAAGGCTCGGCGGGTGCGCGCTCTTACGCGGGCGAGCCGTTCCTGCGCCATCTGGTGGCGGCGGCAATCGAGATGTATCCCCATATTCCCGTCTGCATGCACCAGGACCATGGCGCGTCGCCCGGCGTGTGCATGCGCTCCATTCAGTCGGGCTTCAGCTCCGTGATGATGGACGGCAGCTTGTTGGAAGATGGCAAGACGCCGGCCGACTATGAGTACAACGTTCGCGTGACCCGACAGGTCGCCGACATCGCCCATGCCTGCGGCGTGTCGGTCGAGGGTGAGCTAGGCTGTCTGGGCAGCCTGGAGACCGGCAAGGCCGGCGAAGAGGACGGCCACGGTGCCGAGGGCGAGCTCGACCACTCGATGCTGCTGACCGATCCCAACGAGGCGGCCGATTTCGTGGCCAAGACGCAGGTGGATGCGCTGGCGATTGCGATTGGCACCAGCCACGGCGCCTACAAATTCACCCAAAAGCCCACGGGCAAGGTGCTGCGCATCGACCGCGTCAAGGAAATCCATGCCCGCATCCCCAACGTCCATCTGGTCATGCACGGCAGCTCCAGCGTGCCCGAGGACTGGCTCGCCATCATCAACAGCTACGGCGGCGATATGGGGCAGACCTACGGGGTGCCGGTGGAAGAGATCGTCGAGGGCATCAAGCACGGCGTGCGCAAGGTCAACATCGACACCGACCTGCGCATGGCGGCCACGGGCGCCATCCGCAAGCACCTGGCCGAGGACCGCAAGAACTTCGACCCGCGCAAATTCCTCAAGGAAGCCACCAAGGCCATGAGTGCGATCTGTAAGGCGCGCTATGAGGCGTTCGGCAGCGCGGGCATGGCCAGCCGCATCGGCAAGATCTACAGCCTCGACGAGATGCGCCGCCGCTACGAGAAAGGCGAGCTCGCGCCGCGGGTGTCGTGAATCGCTTTTGGCAAGCTCGCGCGGTTTCGGTGACAATCGCGGGATGATCCCGATCAAGACCGAATCCGCTTGGCGTGGCACGGCCGACTGCAAATCGTGCGGGATCCGCGACATGGTGCTGTTCGCGGATCTGAACGAACAGGATTTCAACCTGATTCACGCCCCCATCGATGACTTGGTCTTCTCGGCGGGGCAGTCGCTGTATCAGGAGGGGGACGCCGCCTTCGGCGTCTTCACCCTGCGCTCGGGGCTGATCAAGTTGGTGCGCAGCACACCGGACGGGCGCCAGCGCGTGCTGCGCGTGCTGCGCCCCGGCGACGTGGTAGGGCTGGAGGCGCTGGCCACCAGCCGCTACGACAGCGAGGCGGTGGCGCTGACCGAGGCGTCGCTGTGCCGCATTCCGACTGACGTCATCCACCGGCTGGCACAAAACTCGCCACGCCTGCACTGGCGGCTGCTGCAAAAATGGCAGCAAGCGCTCAAGGAGGCCGACGATTGGCTGGCGGCCCTCAATTTTGGCACCGCGCGCCAGCGTGTGGCCAACTTCATCCTGAAGATGCGTCATGCGACCGATCCCTCGGTCGTGACGCTATTCTCGCGCGAGGACATGGGTGCCATGATGGATCTCAAACTCGAGACCGTCAGCCGCGAGATCAGTGCGTTGGTGCGCGCCGGCGTGATCGAGCCGCTGGACCGCGTCGGGCGGCTCTATCGCATCGTGGACGAGGCGGCGCTCGGCGCCGTGGTGGCGGGATGAGGGCCGGCGAACGTCGCGCATGCCTTGCCGTGCGCCGCGCGGCGGCGCTCACAGCTCCTCGATGCGGCGTGGGGGATAGGTGTCCCAGCCTTGGCAGCCGGGGCAGTGCCAAAAATACTGGCGCGACTCGAAGCCGCAGGCGGCACACCGATAGCGCTTGAGGGGCTCGCACGCGCGCTCGAGCGCCCGCCGCACCAGCCGCTCCTCGTCACTCGTGCCCAGGGGGGCACCGGCCAGCCACAGGGTGGCCGCCACCAACGACGGCTCCTGACGCAAATGATCGATGTAGCGCTGCCGCGCCAGCGCTGGGTCGTCGTCGAGCGTGGCCAGTGCCTGTGTCACATCCAGCGACGCGGGGTGGTCGGCCGCCCACGCCTGCAGCCGGTCACGGGCACGCTGTGGCGCGCCGATGCGCTGTGCCCATTGGGCCAGGCTGTGCGCGACCAGTGGCACGTGGGTGGGACAGTGATCGGCCAGCGCCTCCAGCGCGGCCAGCCCGCCCTCGACATGGCCCAGGGACTGGCGCAGATCCGCCAGGGAGGCCCAGGCATGGGCGGATGTCGGCACCTGCGCCACGGTGGACTCCAACACGGCTAGCGCCTCGGTCGTGTGCCCGTGGCGTTGCAGGTCGGCGGCTTGCTCGCAGCGGTGGTGTGCCCAGCGCAGCCGAAAACTGCCCCGCTCACCACCGTCGAGCGCCTGCGCCATCTCGGCCGCCCGCACCCAGTCGCGCGAGCGTTCATAAATACCCAGCAGCGCGAGCCGGGCGTCGGTGTCGTAGCGCGTGCCCAGCAGGGCGGTGAACGCGGCTTCGGCCCGGTCCAGCAGCCCCGCCTTCAGAAAATCGAAGGCCAGCGCGTGCTGGGCCCGCTCGCGCTCGGCCGCTGGCAAATCGGCGCGGGCGAGCAAGTGCTCATGCACCCGCACGGCGCGGTCGTAGTCCCCCCGCCGGCGAAACAATCCCCCCAGCGCGAAGTGCAGCTCGGCCGCGTCCGGGTCGTGCCGCACGGCTTCGATGAAGGCGTCGATGGCTTGGTCCTGCTGCTCGTTGAGCAGGTGATTGAGCCCGCGAAAGTACGCGCGCGGTGCCTGCCGCCCCTCCAGGCGCCATTGCCGCACGTCCCAGCGCGAGGCCAGCCAGCCCAGTGCAAACGCCAGTGGCAGCGCCCACAGCAGCCAGGACAAAGAAAGATCAAATCCCATGGGGCGGTTCGTCGGCAGCGGCTTGAGGCGGGGCGGGCTGCGCGGCGGTGCTCGCGGGTGTGCGCCGGGCCGCTTGCCGCGCACGCCACCACAGCGGTGCCATCACCGCGATGCCCAGCAGCACCCCGGCAAACAGCGCCATCAGCAGCACCAGTACGAGCGGCGCCTCCCACTGGGCGCCAAAGAGGCCGTGCACACGAACCGGTGCCTGGTTGTTGAGCGCCAGCGCAAAGATCAGCAGGAACACGGCCGCCTTGAGCAGCCAGCCCAGCACCTTCATGCCCGACTCCGGGCGGCTTGGTCCACTGCTTCGCGTAAGGCCTTGCCGGGTTTGAAGTGGGGCACGCGTTTCGGCGGCACGGCGACACGCTCCCCGGTGCGGGGGTTGCGCGCCTGGCGCGCGGCGCGCTCGGCGACGCTGAAACTGCCAAACCCACGGATTTCGATGCGCTGACCCGCGATCAGGCTCTCGGCCATGGCTTCCAGCAGGGTCTTGACGGCGACTTCGGCATCGGTCGCGGTCAGATGGGGGTGGCGCTCGGCGAGCGCTTCGAAGAGGTCGCTGCGGTTCATGGCGTCATTATGCCCAGCTGCGCGTGACACGAGCAGCCGTCGGCCGTGCGGAAGCGGCGGCGCCATCGAGATAGGGGCGGTCAGGATACCTGACCGGGCCCCTCCCACACCACCCGGC